>JAYVWQ010000276.1:0-17735 GCA_043785945.1 Akkermansia sp. | reverse complement strand
CGGGAGGATGCCGCAGAACATTTCGTAATCGATCAGTTCCTTGATTGTCGGATGGTCGCCGCACACGGGGCACTTGGGATCGCGGCGCAATTTCAACTCGCGGAACTTCATGTCGAGCGCGTTGAAGAGCAGCAGCCGGCCGACCAGGGAACTGCCCTTGCCCAGCGCGAGCTTCAAAATTTCCGTGGCCTGAATGCAGCCGACAATGCCGGGCAGCACGCCGAGCACGCCGCCTTCCGCGCAGCTCGGCACCATGCCGGGGGGTGGCGGTTCGGGATACAGGCAGCGGTAGCAGGGCCCGCCGAGATGCGGTGCGAAGACGCTGGCCTGGCCCTCGAAGCGAAAGATGGAGCCATACACGTTCGCCTTCTTAAGCAGCACGCAGGCGTCGTTCGTCAGGTAGCGGGTGGGGAAATTATCCGTGCCATCGACCACGATGTCGTAGGGGCGGATGATGTCCAAGGCGTTCTCGGACGAGATGCGCTCATTGTGGATGACGACCTCGACGTTGGGATTGATGCTCTTGATCGTGTCGCGCGCGGACTCGGTCTTGGGCCGGCCCACGTCGCTGGTGCCGTGCGCGATCTGGCGCTGGAGATTGGAGAAATCCACCACGTCGAAATCCAGCACGCCAATCTTTCCGATGCCCGCCGCCGCGAGATACATGGTGATGGGCGAGCCGAGACCGCCCGCGCCGATGCAAAGGACGCTGGTGGAGCAAATCTTTTTCTGCCCGGCCATGCCGACCTCAGGGAGAATGAGATGGCGGGAATAGCGGCGGATTTCGTCGTTGTTCAATTCCATAAAAAAACGTGGGCGCGAGCGTAAGTGAGGCGTTTGGAAAATCAAGAAGCAGGATGGGAAAGAAAGGGTGGCCTTGCTCTGATTGGGTGGACAAGGGGTGGTTGAGGGCATCCAGACACGGAGGATGAAGACGCTTTAATCCTTTGCGACCAAGGCCCGCGGTGGGCGCTGGCGGTTGGTGAACTTGAACGGCCTGCGGGGATTCAAAAAGGCATGATGCTTGTTAATCATAAATCGGTTATGAACCTTCGCTCGTTTTTCACCAAACTCGGCGTGGTGAATTCAGCCCGTTTCGGCGCTGGTGAAAATGGCCCTCGTAGGAGTGATTGATAAGTGCCGGGACGACGAATTTTCCAGTGAATATGCCGCACCACGGGCTGGTCAGAACTACCACAACTGATACAATCACTGAGACACCATGTTGACGATTTATGGCAACCGCACCCGTTTTTGTGACGGAGTTTCGCGCCGCAATTTTTTAAGGATTGGCGCGCTTGGGTTGGGCGGTCTGGCTCTCCCCCAGTTGCTTCAGGCGGAAGCGCTGACCGGCTCCCGTCGCCCGCACAAGGCCGTCATCATGATTTTCTTGCCAGGCGGGCCTTCGCATCAGGACATGTTCGACTTGAAGATGGATGCGCCGTCGGAAGTGCGCGGCGAGTTCCAGCCCATCTCGACGAAGATTCCCGGCATCCAGATTTGCGAACACCTGCCGCTGCTCGCCGCGCAGATGGATAAGCTCGCCATTATTCGCTCCATGGTCGGAGCGTTGGATGATCACGACGCGTTTCAATGTCTGACCGGTCACACCTCGCGCAATCAGCCGCCGGGCGGATGGCCGTCGCTCGGCGCGTCCGTGGCGAAATTGCAGGGACCGGTTAATAAATTCATCCCTCCGTTCGTTGGCCTGGCTCCGAAGATGGGCCACATGGAATGGGCGCGCGCCGGCGAGCCGGGCTTTCTTGGGCCGGCTTGGGGGCCGTTCAAACCGGAGGGCGCGGGCCAGACCGACATGGTGCTCAATGGAGTCACCCTGGATCGACTCGCCGATCGCCAGGCTCTGCTCTCGAGTTTCGATCAGTTCCGCCGCGACGTGGATGGCAGCGGCATGATGGCCGGCATGGACGCGTTCAATCAGCAGGCGTTCGGTCTGCTCACTTCGAGCAAGCTGCTGGAGGCGCTCGATATTGCGAAGGAAGACCCGAAGGTTCGCGCGCGTTACGGCAAGGGCGATCCGAAAAATCGCGATGACGGCGGGCCGAAGTTGATGGAGCATTTTCTCACCGCGCGGCGGCTGGTGGAAGCCGGGGCGCGCTGTGTCACGCTCGCGTTCAGCCGCTGGGATCATCACGGGAAAAATTTCGACGCACTCCGCCAGGACTTGCCGATGCTCGATCAGGGAGTCAGCGCGCTGGTGCAGGACTTGCACGCGCGTGGACTGGACAAAGACGTCTCGGTCATCGTCTGGGGTGAATTCGGGCGCACGCCCACGATCAACAAGGATGGCGGGCGCGATCACTGGCCGCGCGTGTCATGCGCTTTGCTCGCGGGCGGCGGCATGAAAACCGGACAGGTCATCGGCGCGACCGATCGGCTGGGTGGCGAAGCGGTCGAACGTCCGGTGCAGTTCGGCGAAGTTTTCGCGACGCTCTATCACAACCTCGGCCTCGATGCGAACAAGGTCACGCTCAACGATCTTTCCGGTCGGCCGCAATTCCTGGTGGACAACAACGCCCAGCCCATCCGCGAATTGATCTGATATGGAAAAGGTCATGACCATCGTCCTGGCTGCCGCGCTGCTGGCCTTGACGGGTCCCGTGACCGCAGCCAACAGCAAACCTGCCACAACGGCGGCGGTTCCGCCGAAACCTGTCGCTTTGGAACTGGCGGCGGGCGATGCGGCGGACGGAATGATGCTGCGCCTGCGCGGCAGTGACGCGCGCCGGCAGTTGCTGGTCACGGCCAGGTTTGCCGACGGCTCCGTTCAGGATTATTCGCGCCGCGTTAAATACGAGGTGAAGCCGGCCGGTCTGCTGAGCGTGGATGCCGCTGGTTTTGTCACTCCCTTGCGTGACGGCACCACGACGATCACCGCGCGAAGTGCGGAAGGCGTGGTGGGGAAAATGACGGCGACCGTCGAGAAGTTCCGCCTCGTCGAGCCGATCAACTTCGGAAACCAAATCGTTCCCATCTTCACCAAGACCGGCTGCAACGGCGGCGGCTGCCACGGCAAAGCCAGCGGACAAAATGGATTCAAGCTCTCACTGCTCGGCTTCGAACCGGAGGAAGATTACGAGCATCTGGTCAAGGAAGCGCGCGGTCGCCGGCTCTTTCCCGCCGCGCCGGATCGCAGCCTGTTGTTGCTGAAAGGCACGGCCGCGCTGCCCCACGGCGGCGGCAAACGCCTCGATCCGAACTCGGACGACTACCGGCTGATTGTCCGCTGGATCACCCAGGGCCTGCCTTATGGCAGCACCAACGATCCGGTCGTGGACCACATCGAGGTGTTGCCGAAGGAACGCACCATGCCGCTGGGCGGCGAACAGCAGCTTGCGGTCATGGCGCATTACACCGACGGCCACGCCGAGGACGTGACGCGCAGCGCGCTCTACGAAGCGAACGACAAAGACATGGCGAAGACGGAAGAAAGCGGCTTGGTGAAACTATACCGGCAGCCCGGCGACGTCGCGGTGATGGTGCGCTACCAAGCCCAGGTTGCCGTCTTCCGCGCCACCATTCCGCTGGGCGCGACGGTGACGAATCTGCCCGTGGCCAAAAATTTTATCGACGAACTCGTGTTCAAGAAACTGAAGACCATCGGCATGCCGCCGTCCGAAATGGCCGACGACGCCACCTTCCTGCGCCGCGTGACGGTGGATGTCGCGGGCCGACTGCCCAGCGCCATCGAGACGAAACAGTTCCTCGCCGATGCTCGGGCGGACAAACGCCAGCGCTGGGTGGATCAGTTGCTGGCGAGTCCCGATTACGCCGATCACTTCGCCAACAAATGGACCGCACTGCTGCGCAACAAGCGCACGGAAGCCAAACAGAATCGCATGACCTACGCCTTCCATGCCTGGGTGCGCGACAGCCTGCTGGAGAACAAACCCTATAACGATCTCGTCCGCGAACTGCTGACCGCCTCCGGCGATGTCACCCAGAACCCGCCGGTCGCGTGGTTCCGTCAGGCGCGGGAGACCACGACGCAATTGGAGGACACGGCGCAGGTGTTTCTCGGCCAGCGGCTCAAGTGCGCGGAATGCCATCATCATCCTTACGAGCGCTGGAGCCAGCAGGACTATTACAGTTTCGCCGCCTTCTTTTCGCAGGTCAGCCGCAAGGCGGGTTCACAGCCGGGTGATGAAATCGTGTTCGCGAAACGCACCGTCGCGTCGGCGACGAACAAGAAAACCAAGCAGCCCGTGAAGCCGGCGGGATTGGGCGCGACACCCGTGACGCTCTCCGCCGATGACGACGCCCGGCTCGCGCTCACGGACTGGATGACCAGCAGCCAGAACCGGTTCTTCGCCCGTTCGCTTGTGAACCGTTACTGGAAGCATTTTTTCAATCGCGGTCTGGTGGAGCCGGAGGACGACATGCGCGACACCAATCCGGCCACAAACCCGGAACTGCTGGAGGCGCTCGCGAAATCATTCATCGGGAGCGGCTACGACTTGAAGCAACTCGTGCGTGTCATCTGCGCTTCGCAGACCTATCAGCTCAGTTCCGTGCCGAACGAGTTCAACAAGATCGACAAGCAGAATTTTTCGCGCTACTACCCAAGGCGGCTGACGGCGGAAGTGCTCTTGGATTCGGTCAACTCTGTCACGAAGTCGGAGAGCAAGTTCGACGGGCTTCCGGCCGGCACCCACGCGGTGCAACTGCCCGACAACAGCTTCAACGCCAGTTCCTATTTCCTGACCGTGTTTGGCCGGCCCGAAATGTCGAGTTCGTGCGAATGCGAACGCTCCCAGGACGCGAGCCTCGCGCAGAGCCTGCATCTGCTGAACGCCAAAGACATCCAGGAGAAACTGGCGCGTGATGGCGGACGCGCCGCCGCCCTGGCCGAGGACAGCACGCGCAGCGATGAAGAAAAGGTGCGCTCTCTCTACCTGCTCGCCTTTGCCCGCGAACCCGACGCGACGGAAATCAAAACCGCCCGGACCCACATCGAGAAGACAGTCAAGGCGCGTGCCGACGCCAAGGAAATTCCCGCGAAGCGCCAAGCCTACGAGGACATCGTATGGGCGCTGCTGAACACGAAGGAGTTTTTGTTCAACCATTAGTTGAGCACTGATGAGCGCCATGCTGAAAGATTACCAAATCGAGCCTTGCGACGAATCGCCCGGCTATCGCTACCGTCTGGACGTGCTGACTGCCAGCCGCAGCACAAAGCGGCTCGTGGTAGTCCAACTAAACCCGAGCACGGCAAACACCACGAAGTCCGATCCAACCATTGGCAAAGTTTCTTTTTGGGCTTTGGAGCATGGGTTTCGACACATCACGTTCCTGAACCTTTTCGCTCGCCGTACGCCTTATCCAGACGAACTCATCGGCCAGCCCTACGAGGTATTGGTTGGTACCCGCAACGATGCCGTTACAAAAGCCGCCTTCAGCAATGCGGACAATGTCATCTTTGCTTGGGGTGGACTGCACCATTCCATTGAAGACCATTATCAGCTCCGTCTAAGCGTTCTCAAGGGGCTGCTTGGCGAACGACAAGTTCATGCGGTTGGCGCACCCGTCGGGAGGAGGTTTCCCCGCCACGGGCGTGGGTGGAACCAAAGCAACCGTCAGATGAGAATCTATGTTTGGAACACCGATAACTCCTGATCATTTTTTGTGGAGCGCGGTGTGTCTTGCTTTTCGTCGTTCGGTTTTTCCCGGCGCGCTTGTTTTGATCGCCGCCTTAACCACTAGTGCGCAATTACCCGCTGCAAAATTGCTGACAGTATTTCCACCGGGTGCGCAGTCCAGCTCGACGGTCGAGGTTGCTGTGAGCGGACAAGATCTTGAGGGGGCCAACGAGCTTCGGTTTTCTCAGATGGGAATCACCGCCACCAACAAAGGGACGAACCTGTTTCAAGTCACAATTGCGCGGACGGTGCCGCCGGGAATTTATGATGCGCTGGTGGTGGGCAAATACGGCGCGTCCAATCCCCGCGCTTTTGCGGTCGGCGTGCTGGCCGAAGTAGCGAAGACGAAGAGCAGCAGCGACAGCCCGCAAACAGTCGCGCTCGAAAGCACGATCAACGGGCGCACCGAGGCCAACACCATCGACTTCTTCAGTTTTCAGGCGAAGAAAGGTCAGCGCGTGCTGGTGGGCTGCCAGGCGCGGGAGATTGATTCGAAACTGGAGCCAGTGCTCGAGTTGTTGGACAGCGTCAGCCGCGAAGTAAGCCGCAGCCGCGCGGGCGGCTTGCTCGACTACACCGCGTCCGCCGACGGCGAGTTCACTGTGCGCCTGCATGACCTGACATATCGTGGAGGCCCGGAGTTTTTCTACCGCCTGTCCATCGGCACCTTTCCGCATGTTGACTATGTGCTGCCAATCACTGACGGCACGAAGACCAAGTTCTCCATCTTCGGGCGCAATCTTCCGGGCGGGAAAATCGCGGACGATATAGCCCAGCCCGCGCTGGAGCGCATCGAAGTGGAACTGGCGACGGACGATCCGGGCCTCAGCAAGCTTCTCGTGACCATGCCGGCGCAAGCGGGCTTGGACTTGTTTGAGTACCGGGTGCGCAACGAACGCGGCCTGTCCGACGCGGTGCTCATTCGTTTTCCGACGTCGGACGGGCGGGCCGAGCAGGATCCGAACAACTCGCCCACCACCGCCAATAAAATCAACGTGCCCGGCGAAGTCGCGGGGCGATTTTATCCACACGCCGACCGCGACTGGTTCAGCTTCGAAGCGAAGAAAGGCGACGTGTACTGGATCGAAGTCATCTCGCAGCGGCTGGGTTTGCCGACCGATCCGCTGGTCATCGTCCAGCGGGCCGGGACCAATGGCGCGACGGACGTTCTGGAATTGAACGACTCCCCGGCCAACATCGGCGGGACAGAATTCAACACCACCCATCGTGATCCTTCGGGCCGTTGGGAAGTGAAAGAAGACGGCACCTATCTCGTGCAAGTGCGTGACCTCTTCACGCAGCCGCAGCCGAATCCCGCGCTGGTCTATCAACTCGTGATTCGCAAGCCGTCGCCGGATTTCCGGATCGTGACGTCCCCGCTCGCTCCCCTGCCCAAGAAGGATGCAAAGGATGTCCCCGTCACGACGACCGCGCTGCGTCGCGGCGAAACGCTGCCCCTCAAAGTGCTGGCGCTGCGCCGCGATGGTTTTGATGGAGCGATTGAACTGACGGTGGAGAATCTCCCGAAGGGAATTTCTGCTGCACCGGGGAGAATTGAATCCGGTAAAAACACCGGACTGATTTTGTTGCACGCGAGCGGCAAGGCCGCTGGTTCGGTGGAGTTCGTGCAGGTTCGAGGCACCGCCAGTGTGGGCGGCACCAATCTCACGCGCGAGGCGCGTCCGACGAGCCTGACGTGGGCCGTCCCCGACGCGACTACCGAACCAGCCTTCTCCCGCGTGGGCGCAAACTGTGTGGTGAGCGTGATGGAGGAAACATTCCCACTGCGATTATCGGCGGCGGAGAACAAGACTTGGGAGGCAGTTGCAGGCAGCAAAATTAAAATCCCGCTCAAGGTGGAACGGGACGGCGAGTTCACCGCCGGTTGGAAACTGAAACCCGTCGGAGTGGCCGGGCTGGAGCCGATGAAGGAGTTTGACTTCGACCCGAAGTCCACCAACGCGGTCTGCGAAATTGATCTCGGCCAGCAAAAGCTTGCGCCGGGCACTTACACGTTCGCCTTGCAAGGTCTCGTGCAGGGCAAGCCGATGACCCTCGGCAAAAATGGAACGAACGCTCCCGGCAAGGAAGTCACGTTCACGGTGTATTCCGCGCCCATTATGTTGCAGGTCAATTCCGCGCCTGTGACGGCAACCAATTCTCCCGTGAAATGAAACTCGTCGCCCTGAGCGGAGCTGTCGCATTGGCTCTCACTTTTTTCTGCACTGTCACCGGGGCGGCCGACGGGTCAGCCAAGCCCCAATCAATTCCCATCGCCAAGGTCAAACACGCCGGCCCGGTGGACTTCGAGCGGGAGATTCTGCCCCTTCTCAACAACAACTGCCTGGCCTGTCACAATCAGACCAAGCCGAAGGGCGGGCTGATTCTGGAGACACCACAAACGATTTTGAAGGGCGGCGACACGGGGCCAGCGGTGGTGCCGAAAAAGCCGGGCGCGAGCTTGTTGCTCAAGGTGGCGGCGCATCAGGACCCGGAACTCATCATGCCGCCGGCGGAGAACAAGGTCGCCGCGCTGCCGTTCAAACCGGAGGAACTCGGACTCCTGCAACTGTGGATCGAGCAGGGCGCCAAAGGCACGGTGCGAGCGAGCCTGCCTGTCGTGTGGCACCCGATGCCGCCGGGGTTGAGCGCCATTTACGCGGCGACGATCACGCGGGATGGACAGTTCGCGGCCTGTGGTCGGGCCAATCAGATTTTTGTTTATCATCTGCCCTCGGGCCGGCTCGCCGCGCGGCTCAACGATCCGCAGTTGCAAAAGACGAACACAGCCGGCGCTGCGCATCGCGACTCGGTGAACTCGCTGGCCTTCAGTCCGGCCGGTGAATGGCTCGCGTCCGGCGGCTATCGCGAAGTGAAGTTGTGGCGGCGGGTGCGGCCCGCCGTGACGTTCAAATTTCCCGAGGCGGCTGAGATCGCAGCGGTTGGTGAAAGTAAATGGCTGGGCGCGACACTCACGAACGGTCAACTCCACCTGTTCGGAACGAACGGCTCGGTGCTGCGCACGAATGCGTTTCCGAAAACCATCGCCGAGTTGCAGGGCGACCGGCGGGCGCGCTTCCTCCTGGAGGAGAGCGAACGTGAACTGACCTTCGCCAAGTCGGAATTCGAATTTCGCAAGTCCGCTCTGAAGACTGCCGAGACAAATCAGATCACAGCAGTGGCGCGGCATAAGAAGGCCGCTGACACGAACACCGCGCTGGCAAAAATCGCCGGTGAAAAAGATCTCGCCGTGACCAACGCCGTGACGGCGCAACGCGCGGCGGAAGACGCGTGGCGGGAACTGGGACCGGAAGTCAGCCGGTTGACGGACGCCATTGCTTCCGCCGAGAAGGATTTCACGAATGCCACGGCGCTGGCCAAGGCGGCCAAGGAAGGAACGGACAAGGGCAGACTCGCCGCCGAGGCCGGAGCGAAGTCGAACGTGCTGGCCGTCGCGAAGGCAGAACTCGGAAACCTTCCCGCCGAGATAAAAGCAAAAAACAAGGCGGCGACGGACAAGCTTGCCGCAGCGAACAAGGCCGTCGTGGACGCCGGAAAAGTTTTCAAGAATGCGGAACAGGCGCGCCGGACCGCCGAGCACGAGTGGCAACTGGCCGGGGAGGGCGTTCGCAAAGAGGACGCGCTTTTGGCCGCTGCGAAGACCGCGCTGGCGGACGCTGAAACCCACATGAAGCAGGCGGAGTCCGCGAAGGGAGCGGCCAAACAGGCGCTGGCCGGAACCGACAAGCCCATTCGCGCGCTCATCTATTCGGTCGAGGACAAGGCGCTGGTGAGTGTGGATGACGCCGGCACCATCCGCTTATGGAATGCGCAAACGGGCGCGGCCTACGAGCCGGGTTGGAATTCTCAATGGATTCTCGAACGCACCGTCGGAACCGGCGGGGCGAACTCGCCGCTGGCGGATCGTGTGAACGCCCTGCGCTTCAGCGCGGACGGCCAGCAACTGTTCACCGGCGGGGGCGAGCCGACGCGGGGCGGCGAGATCAAGTTGTGGCGCGTGCCGGACGGCACGCTCATAAGTGATTTCCCGAACGTCCACAGCGACTCAGTGTTCGCGCTGGATGTTTCAGGCGACGGCAATTTTTTGGCCTCCGGCGCAGCCGACCGCTTTGCCAAGATCGTGGACGTCGCCCACGGCAAAGTTGTTAGAACGCTGGAAGGCCACACGCATCATGTCCTCGGCGTGGCGTGGAAGCGTGATGGGCGCACGCTGATCACCGCCGGGGCCGATAACGTGGCCAAGGTGTGGAACACCACGACCGGCGAACGCCGTAAGAATCTTGAGGGGTTCAGCAAAGAGATCACCGCCGCAGCATTTGTTGGTGTCAGCGATGAAGCCGTGCTCAGCGGGGGAGACGGTCAAGTGGTGCTGGTGAAAAGCACGGGCGAGAAGGTCCGGTCCTTCGCCGGTGCGACGGATTACGTCTATGCGGTCGCGACGACTGCGGACGGAAGCGTGGTGCTGGCGGGTGGCGCGGATGGAGTTCTGCGGGCTTGGAATGGCAAAGACGGAAAATTGGTCGCTGAGTTTGCGCGCCCCTGATCCGTCCCGGGACTCACGCCAGAATCTCCGTCAACACTTCTCCATGCACATCCGTGAGACGGCGCTCGATGCCGTTGTGGTAGAAGCTGAGGCGCTCGTGATCGAGGCCGAGGATTTGCAGAATTGTGGCGTGGAAGTCGTACACGGTCGCGACGTTCTCCACCGCCTTGTAGCCAAATTCGTCGGTGGCTCCGAAGCTGAACGGGGCCTTGACGCCCGCGCCCGCCAGCCACGCGGTGAAGCCAGCAGGGTTGTGATCGCGGCCACTGGCTCCCGCCTGAAAGGTCGGCATGCGGCCAAACTCCGTACACCAGACCACGAGCGTGTCCTTCAGGAGGCCGCGCTGTTTGAGATCGGAGAGCAGCGCGGCGGTCGGCTGGTCGAGCACCTCACCGTGGACGGTGTATTGATCCTTGAGAACCTTGTGCCCGTCCCAGTTGCTCGCGCCTTCGCCGCCGACTTGATACGCGCCGTTGAAAAGCTGGACGAAGCGCACGCCTTTCTCGATCAGCCGCCGCGCCAGGATGCAGTTCCGGGCGTAACCAGCCTTGATCTCCTGCGTTCGATTCCCCGTGGCGTCCGCGCCGTACATCTTGAGGACATGCGCCGGCTCGGTGGAAAGGTCGCTCACTTCCGGCACGGACAATTGCATCCGCGCGGCCAGTTCGTAGCTGGAGATGCGCGCGGCCAGTTCTGTGTCGCCGGCGTAATTGGCCAGGTGATGCTGGTTAATTCGGGTGATGAATTCTCGCGTGGCGCGATCCTTTTCGGGAGTGATGCCGGCCGGGCGCGCGAGATTCCGGAGCGGCTTGGTGGCGTTAAAATCGGTGCCCTGAAAGGCCGCCGGGAGAAAGCCGGGGTTCCAGCAGTTGCCCGCCGATTGCGGCGCACCGCGCGGATCGGGAATCGCCACGTAGGCGGGCAGATTGTCATTGGCGCTGCCGAGCGCATACGTGGTCCACGCGCCGATGCTGGGAAAGCCGTCGAGCGTGAAGCCCGTGTTCATGAAATTCTCGCCGGGTCCGTGCGTGTTGGTCTTGCCCTTGAGCGAGTGGACGAAACACATCTCGTCCGCCAGATCGCCGAGGCGCGGGACGAGGTCGGACACCATCTTGCCGGATTTTCCGCGCGGCCGAAATTCCCACGGGCTTTTGTTCAACGCGCCCTGGCCACCTTGAAACGTGACGAGTTTGTCGCCGCCCGGCATCGGCTGGCCGTGGCGCTTAATCAGCTCCGGCTTGTAATCAAACGTGTCCAGATGGCTGCATCCACCGGCGGAGAAAATCATCAGCACCTGCTTGGCGCGCGGCGTGAAATGCGGCCCACGGACGGCGTTCGGATTCGCCGGATCGATCATCGGACGGACAGGCGATTTATTCCCGAACTCGGCGGCCAGCAAACCGTCGCGGCCGAGCAACTGGGCCAGCGCCATGCCGCTCAAAGCCGTGGCGCTCTGGCTCAGAAACGCGCGCCGGTTCAGGAAGGGATGAATTCGTTCGGGCATCGCCATAAAAGTGTGAATCAGAAGACAAAGAGAAACTCGCTGGTGTTGTAGAGGGCGCGGCAGAAGGCCTCGAGGCCCTGGTCGCGAATCATGGCCGTCGATTCCTGGCGCTCGAATCGATCCGGATCGCGTCCGTACATCAGTTGAAAGGCACGTCCAACTTGGGCCTCCGACTTCTCACCAGCCTCGCGGCGCAAACGCGCGGTGAGCAGGTCCGCCTGCTGGAGCACAAAGTTGCTGTTGAACAGATTCAGCGCCTGCAAGGGCGTGTTGGAGCGGCTGCGTTTGGGCATGACCTGATTGCCGCTCGGGCAATCGAAGGCACCGAACACCGAGTCCTGCTCCTGACGGATGCGGGTGAGGTAAACCATGCGCCGGAATTCGTTCGTGCTGAAATTCTCTTTGGGAAAATACCGATACACGTTGTCCACCTCCACCTTCTGCAAATAGAAGCCCGGCCCGCCCATGCGCAGATCGATGGCCCCGGACGCGGCGAGCATGGCATCGCGAATCGCCTCCGCTTCCAGACGGCGCGGCGGGAAACGCCACAGTAGACGCGCGTCCGCGTCCACGGCCAGTCCTTCGGAACGCGGGGCGCTGGATTGGCCAAACGTCCGGGAGAGCAGGATCAGTCTCTGCACATGCTTGATGGACCAGCCGCTGCGCACGAACTCGTCCGCGAGACAGTCGAGCAGGGCCGGGTTCGTGGGCGTGCTGCCGTTCGCCCCGAAATCGCTGGGCGTATCCACGAGGCCGGTGCCGAAAATGTAGTGCCAGATCCGGTTCACCATGACGCGCGCGGTGAGGGGATTGTTCGGGCTGGCGATCCATTCCGCGAGCTTGATGCGTCGCTGTTGCTCGGGCTCATCCACCGCCAAGCCAAGCGAACCAAGGACGGTCACCGCGCCCGGCGCGACCACTTCTCGCTCCTGCATTGGATCGCCGCGATAAAGCCGGTGCGTCGTCTTGGGCTGGGAAAAAGTGCCGAGCCAGACGGACTCGCCTCCGGACAGTTTCGTCACCTGCGCCTTGTCCTGACGAATCTGCTCCCGCAAATCCTGCGCCGTGTTGGCGTCCGCTGCGGAAAGTTGTTTCAGAAAGGCATTCGGGTCGGAGGTCCCGATGGGCACACGATCTTTGGACGAAGCGATCTCCGTCCACTTGCCCGGCTCCAGCGCCGCTTCGATGCGGTAATCCGTGGCCACCCGATCCTTGAAACCACCGTTGCGATCCCGGCTCCAAACGATGCGTTGAATCCGCTTTGGCTCGGCAAAATCCAACTGCACCCAGCCCCGCCCGGATGCGTCGGAGATCCAGCTCTTGTTATTACCGGGGATGCCATCATTGAGATGCTCCAGTTTGTGGATGGCGTAACCCGGCAGCGTGCCAGAGGCGCTGGGCTTGGTTCCGGCCGAGGCCAATGCCACATTCGTGCCCTGGCTGTCGTAGATTTCCAACTCATCGAGGCAAGGCTCTGAAGCCGTCGTGGCGAGAATGGTAAAGCGCACCGCCTTCGCCTCCATTGGCGCGAACGTCTCCTCGTTCAAGCGCGCGTTGACCGCCGACCGAAGTGTCTTCCCTGGAGTTCCGGCGAGTTTGTTCGTCTCGCCCTTTTGCTTGAGCGAAGTCAACAAGGTCTCCTTCGCCGCCAGTTCTTCCTTGAGCGCGGCCAGATCTTTTTCCTCGGTCGCCGTCAGCTTCCGCCGGAGCGGACGCTCGGCAAAGTTCACTCCGGCGAACACGGCCTGAATGGCGTAAAAATCCTTCTGCGAGATGGGATCAAACTTGTGATCGTGGCAGCGCGCGCAGCCAAGCGTGAGTCCGAGGAAGGCCGTGCCGGTGGTGTTCACGATGTCGGCCAGTTCGTCCTGACGTTGCATGAGGGTCAGGTTGATGTCCGGGCTTTTGACGAGGTCATACGCCCCGGCGACGAGAAAGCCCGTCCCGACATCCGCGCCGAAAGCATCCCCGGCAATCTGCTCCCTGATGAACTGATCGTAAGGCTTGTCATCATTCAGCGCCTGGATGACGTAGTCGCGATACTGGTGGGCATTCTTCCGCTCGCGGTTCGTCTCGAAGCCGTTGGATTCGGCAAAGCGCGCCACATCCAGCCAGTGCCGCGCCCAGCGTTCGCCATAGCGGGGACTGGCCAGGACGCGATCCACCAACTTCTCCACCGCACCGGGACGGGTGTCGTTGACGAATTGCTTCACCTCCTCCGGCGTGGGCGGAAGTCCGTGCATCACGAGGTAAAGGCGCCGGATGAAAGCACGGCGATCCGCCATCGGCGCGAAGGCCAGCTTCTTCTCCGTCAGTTTGGCCACGACGAAGGCGTCGATGGGATTGGCAGTTATTGTTTTGCGACTCGTCGGCACCGGAGGACGCTCGACCGGTTTGAGCGCCCAGTGAACGGGCTTCGCCGCGTTCGCGTCCGGCGGCCAGTTCGCGCCCTGATCAATCCACGCACGCAATAGTCCGATTTGTTCAGCGGTCAGCGGATCACCCTTCTTCGGCATCTGCATGTCCGGCACAAGCCCGGCGACGAAATGAATGAGCGGGCTGTCCGCGCTGTTCTTCGGCTGGATGGCCGGCGCGTGATTTTCTCCGCCCTTGAGCGCCGCCTCCCGGTCGTCCAGCCGAAAACCGCTCCGTTGCTTGTCAGGACCATGACAGGAATAACAGGATTTCTGGAAGAGGGGCTTGATGTCCTTCGCAAAGTCCACCGGGCGGGTCGCCGCCGGCGGCAACTTCGTGAGGTCCACTGCGGCTGCGGCTTGATTCGTGGCTGAAAGTAGCGCGGAGCAAGCGAGTAGAACCATCCACATGACCCGCGCTGGCGGAGTTTTCATGAGCGACGTGCCCGATCGGTGAAAGATTATTTTCATCTTCTGCCCCATGAGTCTTCCGTAACGATTCAGGTCCAGAATGGACGGAAGGTCGGCGGACGGATTCACTTTAACTCAGGGCAACTTCCACCTCACTCCAGTTTCAACACGCGCGCATCGCGGGGGGCGAGCGGGCATTGTCCCTCGACCATTTCGTCGGAGAACAGATCCAGGCGCGGGCGCGGGCCAAGGTCGACGAATTGAATCGTGTTGGTGTGGTTGAGCAGGAAGAGGAACTCGCCGTGCTCATTCGTGCGGGTGGTAATTTCGACTCCCGCCGGTGCGCGCATCGGCGGGCGCACGCCGCAGCCGAGGCAGACTTCCGCGAGAAAGGCGCGGAGGAAGGCCGGCTCCGGTTGGGTGCCGATGTAGTAGGCCAGACCGCGGCCCACGGCGTTGCGCGTGATGGCGGGCCGATGGGCCTGAAAATCCTCGGTGAAGGTGGCAAGGGCCTCCGCGCCTTCCAGTTGAATGAGGTCCGCCCAGAGGGTGCAGCGGGCGCCGCGCAGGGGCGTCTTGAGATGCCGCAACTGGCTGCCGAAAGCATCGAACTCTTCGACGTGCAAGCCGAGCAGTCGGCGAAAGGGGCCGGGATGTCCGCCGGGCAAAACCCGTCCGTGCTCGTCCACCAAGCCGCTGGTGAACGTCATGAGCAGCGTGCCGCCGTTGTCCACGAAGGTCTCGAGACGTGCCGCCACGCCGGGCCGCACGAGATGAAGTGCGGGTGCGATGACGAGCTTGTAATTCGTGAAATCCGCTTCGGGCGGCACGAGGTCGATGGGCACGTCCGGCTCGAAGAGCGCACGATAGTAGCTGCGCACGAGTTCGGAATAATTGACGCGGGCGGGGCTGGACGGGGATTCGACGGCCCACATGTTTTCCCAGTCGAAGACTAGAGCGACCTCGGCGCGGGTCGTGCCGCCAGTGACGAGGGAAAGTTTTTTCAGCTCGCGGCCCAGTTCTTCCACCTCGCGAAAGGTGCGGGTCTCGGTGCCGCCGTGCGGGAGCATGGCGCTGTGGAATTTGTCGGGGCCACCGTCGGGTGCGCGCCATTGAGTGAAGGTGATGGCACCCGCGCCGTGGGCCAGCGCCTGCAGGCTCCACAGGCGCATCTGACCGGGGCGTTTCACGGGATGGTGGGCTGCGCCGCTCGACTGAGAAGCGGGTTGGCGCAGGAACCACGGACGGCCTCCGGAGAGGCCGCGTTGCAGATCGTAGGCAAAGGCGAGGTCAGCCGGGTCGGGATCAATGGGATCGGCCTCGGCAGCAAAGGAAAAGAAATCAACCCGCCCGGCCCAAGCGAAACCATCGATGATTTTTTCCGAGTCGCGCCTGCTGCTGAAGCGGGCCGTGACGGGAATATCCGGCGTGATTTCCCGGAGAATTTCTTTCTCCGCCAAGAACCGGGCGAGGAGGGAATCGCTGGTGAAGCGTTGGTAATCAAGCTGGCCCGGTGTGCCGCCATCCAACTTGGACGGCGGGGAAATTTCTTCCCAACTCTGGTGACTCAGACCCATCGAGGCTGTGGCCCAGTGGGCGTTCAACGAATCGAGCGTCCCGTGGCGCTCTTGGAGCCAGAGGCGGAATTGCGCCGCACATTCAGCGCAAGGGCAGGGGAGGCTGGGCGCGGCGGCCAGCACATCCACCTGCCAAGATGCGAGGGCGGGATGACGGGCGTATCTTGCCGCAAGCTGGCGAACCAATCCCGGGCCGTGCATCCGTTGTGGTCCGTTGGCACAACCGCATGGCCGGGAGAATGAATTCGCCAGCCAGGCCGGAGGCGTGGAGGTCGCGGTGGAGAGGTTCACGCGGATTTCATGCCGGTGCAGCAAGTCGAGCACCCGGTCCAGCCAATCAAAAGTAAAGCTGTCTGGATCAGGCTGGAGTCGGTGCCAGATGCGTTCTCCCAAAGTCACCAGGTTCACCCCGGCGCGCTGCATCAAAGCGGCGTCCTCAGCCCACACGGCCTCGGGCCATTGTTCCGGGTGGTAGTCGCCGCCGTAACTTATTTGGGAATTTTGAAGCGGGATCATCGGTGCCCCTGTTTTTTGAAGAGGAACATGGCGTGGCCGGACGGCGGCGCAAAGAAAAAAGGCGTCCGGGTTGACCGGACGCCTTGGACGAAAGGTGAAAAGTTATTTTTTACCGAAGATCAAATCCACCGGCTCACCGGGAATCAAGGCCAGCTCGGCGGGCATAGAAATGGCGAAGGCCAGTCCCAACTCCACTTTCACTCCGGCCTGGGCTGGGACCAAGGTGGAGGTGATGGGTTCTAGCTGGGAACTGACTTCGAGGACTGTGGCCTGAGCCGACTCGCGTTTGAAAGTCTGCCGGCGAATCTGCACCATGTCACCGGGCTTGGGCATGTTGCTGAAGGGCTTGCGCACGTAACCGATGATGCGGGTCGAGGACACCGCGCTGATGGTCACGAGGGGCATGTTGGCCACCACTTTTTCGCCTTGCGCGTGCAAAACGAAGCTGACCATGCCGTCAATGGGAGACTTGAGTGAAATGGTCATCACTTCGGCCCGGAGCTTTTCCTCTTGGGCACGGATGGCTTCCACGATCGCCTCGTCAGCCTTGGTGCCGGGAGCGAGAGCGGGCAGAGTCTTCTCTTTCTCGGCCAGATACTTTTCCCGTTCCACAATGTTGGTGCGGGTCGTTTCCGCCAGACGCACCCAATACTCGTAAGTGGTCATGTCTATGAGCACCGGAGTGTTGGTGAGCAACTGGTGCTGACGGACCACTTCGGATTCGTAATACTTGTTGTTGACCCGCTCGATGGAGAGATCCACCCGCTCCTGCAAGAGGTCGAGCCGCATGCCTTCATAGGTGGCGGCGTTCCGCTCCATGTCGAGTTGCATCCGGGCGCGCATAAGCTTGAGGTCAGCCTCAATGCTGCGCAGCGAAGCCTGGAACGTCTCCGTGTCCATGGTGCTGATCACCGCGATGACCTGGCCGTTCGTCACGCGCTCGAAGCGGCTCACCTTCAGTTCCTTCAAAGTGCCCGGGAGGGTGCTGATGATGTTGGCGCGCACCGCCTCGACCTCGCCGATGATGTTCGTGGGCAGCACGTATTGCTTCCAGAGCAGGCCGACGCAGATCATCACCACGAGGAACGTGAC
>JAYVWQ010000275.1:0-5158 GCA_043785945.1 Akkermansia sp. | reverse complement strand
GTCTGTCGGCGGTCGTTTTTTCTTTTCTCGTCTTGGCGGCGGCTATCGTTCGCGCCGACGACTGGCCGCAATGGCTCGGCCCGCAACGCGACGGCGTGTGGCGCGAGTCGGGCCTCGTCGAGAAGTTGCCCACCAACGGTTTGAAGTTTCGCTGGCGCACGCCCATCGGCGGCGGTTACTCGGGTCCGGCGGTCGTGCAGGGGCGCGTGTATGTCATGGACCGCCAGCGCGCGACCGGGGCGAAGAATCCGGCGAACGCTTTTGATCGCAGCACCATTCCCGGCAGCGAGCGTGTGCTTTGTCTGAACGAAGCGGACGGCAAAATTCTTTGGCAGCATGAATACGCCGCCGCCTACGGCGTGAGCTACGCCGCTGGGCCGCGTGTCACGCCGGCCGTGGCAGGTGGCAAAGTCTATACGCTCGGCAGCGAGGGCGATCTCGTCTGCCTCGACGCGGAGAAAGGCACGCCGCTCTGGTCGCACGATTTCAAAAGGGACTTCGGCATCAAGACGCCGGTCTGGGGCTTTGCCGGTCATCCGCTTGTCGATGGGAAGAAATTGATCTGTCTCGCGGGCGGCCAGGGCAGCGTGGCCGTGGCTTACGACAAGGACACCGGCCAGGAACTCTGGCGCGCGCTCAGCGCGAAAGAGCCGGGCTACGCGCCGCCTATGATTTATGAGTTCGGCGGGCAGCGGCAGCTCATCATCTGGCATCCCGAGGCAGTAAATGCGCTCAATCCCGAGACGGGCAAAGTCATCTGGACGTACCCGCTCACGCCGTCCGTGCGCTCGGGCATGACCATTCCCAGCCCGCTTAAAGTTGGCGACAGGTTGTTCCTCACGTCCTTCTACAACGGCTCTTTGCTCCTCCGCATCGGAACGAACGGGGCGACGCCCGTCTGGCAGAGCAAGAAAGTGAGCGAGATGGACACGGACGGATTGCACAGCGTCATGGCCACGCCGCTCATCGAGGGCGGCCACATCTACAGTCCGTGCAGCTACGGCCAGTTCCGCTGCCTGAAGCTGGAGACCGGCGAGCGCCTCTGGGAAACCTTCGCGCCGACCAGCGGCAAATCCGCGCGCTGGGGCCACGCCTTCATCGTGAAGCAGGGCAACCGCAGTTTCATCTTCAGCGAAAAGGGCGACCTCATCATGGCGAAGCTCACGCCGGAGAAATACAAGGAACTCAGCCGCGCGCACCTGCTCGATCCCGTCAACCGCGATCCCGGCCGCCCCGTCGTCTGGTCGCACCCCGCCTTCGCGAACAAGTCCATCTACGCCCGGAACGACCAGGAAATCGTCTGCGTGTCGCTGGCGGCGGAGTGAACAATACTGAAGGGCGTTGACGACAATATTGAGTCTCAAGTTTTGGCGACATTTCTTAGTGATTGGATCGATCAACGCGAGCTGATACAGACAGCGGCTGAAGTCGTTTCTTAAAAGTTATGCCAAACAAACGCCCAGCCGGTTTAGGTCGAAAGCGACCCCAGTTGAACATTCCCATTGAGCGTCTGCATTTGGACTCGGCGAATCCCCGGCTGCCTGAAGAGATTCAAGGCAAGCCTGAGCCAGAACTTAGAAAGCACCTGTACGAGCGTTTTGATTTGGAGGAAATCGCCGATCCGATGGGCAAGAACGGCTACTTCGATGAAGAGCCACTTGTTGCGATACCAATCAAATTGCCTGCCGGACTGGCTCCTCAGCCTGGAAAATTAGAATCGGCGAAGTACTTGAAGTTTCTGGACACTGCCGAATTTACAGTCGTGGAAGGAAACAGGCGTCTGGCCACGGCCCAGATTTTACGTACCCAAGAGTTGCGGCGTGAATTAAAGGCCCGTTCATGGCCCGAGATCTCCGCAGCGGTGGACGACGACTTGGCCGTACTACCGGTGATCATTTATCCGACTCGGAAGGAAGTCCTCCCGTATCTCGGTGTACGGCACATCACCGGCAATCGGAAATGGGATAGCTACGCCAAAGCTCGATACATTGCCGAAATGATTCGCGAAGGGCATTCGGTTGACGACATCGAGAAGGAAGTCGGAGATCGGACGCAATCCGTGCGAAAGAACGCCATCGCCTATCACATGCTTCGCGAGGCCCAGGAAGAACTGGAGTGGAACATTGACACAGCAAAGAAGGATTTTTCGTTGATGCTGTTGGCCATTGGCCAACGAAACATCAAAGTGTTTTTGGGCTGGTCGAATACGCTGCCGGATACGAACCAAGTCAAAACTTTGAAACTCGCCGAAGTCTCACTTGACGCACCAGTTCCAGAGTCGCATTTGGAAAATCTGAAGCACCTGCTCTCGTGGTTGTACGGTGAAGGATCAAAAGTTAAGCCTGTCATCAGCGAATCACGGGACATCACCGATTATCTTTCGGCGGTTGTTGCCAGTCCTCGCGCCGTCGAATTTCTGAACGAGACTCGAAATTTGGTTGAATCATTCGACCTCACCGATGGCGAGGAAGTGATGCTGCGCAAGCTGTTGCGTGTGGCAAACACGAAGTTGGATAAAGCTCTTGGGGTCGCACACAGACACAAGACTGCCGACGTGATCGCCGAAGCAGAGAAATGCCATGAAACATCCGGGCGGGTGCTCAAAGTCGTGAAGGAGTAGCCATGTTCGACTTGCCGGATACTGAGAAGTCACATGGCGTGGCAGACTGGATTGAACTCGAACTGGCTGGCGGTGAATCGTCGCTGTCGAAGGCAAAAGTAGCAGCCATCATTGAATCGTCGTCTGGAGCAGAACCAAAGGAGACTTTCCTTACGGATGTTTGGCGTGAGTTGGAGCGACGACAAAGCCGCTATGTGCAGTGTCCATTTGTTGTCAGCGGAGATTTGGTGCATCGGCAAGGTGACGCTGCTGCCTCGACAGAGTACGTCGTGTGTCTTCTTTTTTCACTTTACGGAGTTTCGGATGTTCACCGAAGCGATCCCAAACTGTTTGAAAGATTAACAGGCGAAGCGGTTCGCAACTATCTGGGCGGACAAATGTACGTGTTTGGCTGGCCTCCGCTGCCGGATGTTCCAGCCGACATCGCAAAGCGCGTCCGTGAAGTGGCAGAACGAACGCGCGAGCGATTTGTGGAAGCGCCGGCAGCGCGCTACAAGGATCGCGGTGTGGACGTGATTGCATGGAAGCCGTTCAATGAATCGCCCGATGGCAGGCACCGGTCGGGTCAGTTGGTGATGCTATCGCAGTGTGCCGCTGGAGCGGATTGGCCGGGCAAGACGACTCAACTTCCGTACGGAGCGTGGACTCAGTACATACACTGGGCTGCTGATCCGGTAGTCAGTTTTGCGGTGCCACGCGTGATTCCCGACGACCGGTGGCACGACGTCTCGCGAGAGGTTGAAGGGATTGTATTCGATCGCATTCGACTCTTAAACTTGCTCCCAACTGGTGTGTCAGACGCAGGATTGAGACGTGAAATGGAGGAATGGACTCGATCCGAGATTGAACAGGCAACCGTGTGAACGCTCCATTCAAATTCGTGGATCTGTTTGCGGGCTTGGGTGGATTTCATCTGGCAAGCGAACACTTGGGCGGCGAATGCGTCTTCGCCTGCGAGATCGATGAAAAGCTCCGGGATGTTTATCGCCAGAACTTCGGCCTTGAACCCAAGGGTGACATTCGCGACGTGAAGCCTGAAGAGGTTCCAGCGCACGACCTTCTTTGCGCGGGATTCCCCTGCCAGCCGTTCTCCAAAGCGGGCGGACAGATGGGTTGGGATGACGCCGTTCGCGGGACTGTTTTCTGGAACATCATTGAGATCCTCAGACTGCGCCGTCCGCAATTGGTGATTCTGGAGAACGTCGCTCATTTCGTCCGTCATGATTCCGGCAATACCTACCAGAAAGTCCGGCAAGCTCTGCAATCGCTTGGCTACGAGGTGGACTATCGCCAGTTCTCGCCGCATCAGTTCGGAGTCCCACAGATTCGCGAGCGCATTTACATGGTCGGTTGCCGGACTTCGCTGAACGGCTTTTCTTGGCCGATGACCGAAACGATCGGGACGGGGCTTTCAATTCAGACGGTTCTGGATCACAAGCCGCCGGAAGCCGGACGGCTCAGCGACCAAGTGATTCGCTGCTTGAAAGCATGGCAGGAGTTTTTGGAACTATTCCCACCGAAAGCCAAACTGCCGTCCTTTCCGATTTGGAGCATGGAGTTCCGGGCGACGTATCCTTACGACCGTGATGCTCTCTCCCGCGTTCCGCTGCCGGAGTTGCAAAAGACGCGTGGCTCCTTCGGGCAATCGCTCAAGGGATTGTCACGCGTCGAGATTGCCAGCCAGGTGCCGAGCCATGCTCGTGGTGGGCGCGGTGTCTTCCCGCAGTGGAAGAAGTTATTCCTGCGGCAGAACCGGGAGTTTTATCTTGAGCACAAGAAGCTGCTCGACCCGTGGCTCCCCAAAATTCAAGGTTTCCCGCCCAGCCTGCAAAAGCTGGAATGGAACTGTCAGGGCGAGAAGAGAGACATCTGGCAATACGTTCTCCAGTTCCGTGCTTCTGGCGTGCGCGTCAAACGGGCGAGCACAGCGCCCTCTCTGGTGGCAATGACGTCCACACAGATTCCAATCATTGGATGGGAGCGGCGCTACATGGCCGCCCGCGAGTGTGCTCGGCTTCAGTCTATGGATGAGTTGAAGCATTTACCCGCCGGCATTGCTGCGTTCAAAGCCCTCGGGAATGCTGTGAATGTGACCGTTGTGGAAAAGATTCTGGCAAACCTTTTGCCTCTACAGGCTGAAAAGCGGAACGGCCTCATGATTACCAAACAAGACAGCGAAAGTGGTCCGTCATTAGGGCGGAGAGAGCCAAGCCGTATCGCAGCCTCGTAGATTGATTAGCTAGCCGAGTCCGCCATGTCCTCACGGTCGCGCCACATGCCGATGAATTTTTCCCGATCCAGCGGCAGGCGTTTTGCTTTGCGCGGCGCAGCGCCCGATTCCTGATGGGCACGCAACATGGAAATCAAATCCAACACCACGCGCCGGGTTTTCGGCGGCAGGGCGGCGAGTTCACGGGCGGCCTGAGTGTCCGTCATGTTTCTAGGGAACCGCTGATTTAATCGGCATTCGTAATTTTGCGTGAATCCCGACTCGCCAGGATGACGCAGGAACGATTTTGTTTTCAGCAGAAAGTAATT
>JAYVWQ010000274.1:0-4161 GCA_043785945.1 Akkermansia sp. | reverse complement strand
AGCGCCTCGCTGAAACCCTCGCCGCCTACCACTGGCTGGCCTTGGTCATCCTCATGCTCCCTTTGCTCTTCGCCAAGAGTGCATGACAGGCTCTAGGCCAGCGCTGTTCGGGTCAAAGAGGTAAAGACGAGATGGCTGCTTCACTGAACTCGGACGGCCGGACTGGGGCGCTTGGGCTTCTTGAGCCGGTCGGTTTTCTTGAGATAACGCGCGACGAGGTAGGCCAGGGTGATCAGGCCCAGGGCCGCCCACAGCCCCCAAACCACGGGGCTGCCCGGCCCGTAGTTATCCGCGTGCCAGAGGTTCTTGATCTGCACCAGGATCATCCCGGCCAGCCAGATGTAGGTGGGACCGTATTCGGCTTTGATGAACCGTCGCCAACTGAAGGTCGTCTCGCTCATGCTTTCCCCCAGCCCGGAGAGATTCGGGATGAGACGGTTCACTCGGGCGAGGTAGGCGGCGAATTCGTCGCCGAAGTTCGCCAGCAGGTATTTCTCTTCGGCGGCAATGATCGTCCAGTAAGCGAAGAGAAAGAACGGGAAGACCACGGTCAGAAAAAGCACGGAGTTGGAGGCCAGCCCGAGCCCGAGGAGGATCAGAAGATTCCCGAGGTAGAGGGGATTGCGGCAATGGGCGTAGATGCCGTTCTGCACCACCTTCCGGGCGTGAACTTCGCGATTCTTCCCGCCGCGCGGGATGTATTCCGAGCCGATGGTGACGGCCCGCAACAGTTGGCCGAGGCCCGCCACCAGCAAACCCACGCCAGCGGCGAGGAGCGGGCTGCGCAAGAGCTGCGGACTCTTGAGGAACAAGACCAAGTAGGCCAGCGGGAACAACCCGTTGCGGTAGCGAAAGAAGAAATTACCAATCTTAACAATCATCGGTCGTCAGAATTACCACAGCGACGCCCCGTCCTCCAAGCTCCAACCGCTGACCAACGAGCTAGGCCCGCGCTTCAGGGCGGCGGGCCGGATTCGTGAGTCAGGCTGGAAGCCTGACCCACCTCCCCCACCACGGTCTCTCTTAACCGCCACTGCCCATCGCGCCGTGACTTGCCTTCCTGCTTGACGGGCCGGAACGCCACGGGATGTATGTGCAAATGACATCACATTGGTTTTTCAGGCTTCTCGCCCCCCTGTTCCTGCTGCTCATCAGCGTCCCGCATCTCTCCGCTGCGGATGCGCTGGAGCGCTACGTGGCCGCACCGGATGCTGCTTACAAGTGGAAGATCAAAGACAGCGACACGACCAATGGCTTCACCATCGCCACCTTGAGCATGACTTCGCAGACGTGGCGCACCAGCACGTGGACGCACATTGTACAGATCGTCCGGCCGACCAAGATGCGGCACCCGGAGATCGCCATGCTCTTCGTCACGGGCGACGGCGCGAACAAGGGTTACATCCCGATGCTGGCGAAGATGGCAAGCGAGGCGGGCGCGATGGCGGCGTTCGTCACGCGCGTGCCGAACCAGCCCCTCTATGGCGGCAAGAAAGAGGACGCGCTCATCGCCTACACCTTCGATCAATTCCTCCGGACCGGCGACGACACCTGGCCCGCGCTGCTCCCGATGGTGAAGAGCGCGGTGCGGGCCATGGACACGGTGCAGGCTTATGCGAAGCAGGAGCATCAGGAGAAGATCGAGAAGTTCGTGATTAGCGGCGCGTCCAAGCGCGGCTGGACGACGTGGCTGACCGGCGCGGTCGATCCGCGCGTCGCCGCCATTGCCCCGATGGTCATCGACATGTTGAACATGAAGGCCCAAGCGCAATGGGCGGAGCAAGTGTACGGCAAGCAGAGCGAACAGATCGGCGATTACACCAAGCTCGACCTGCTTTCGCACATGGATGAACCGCGCATGGTCGAGATGCGCGGCTTCGTGGACCCGTGGAGCTACCGCGCGCGTTACAAAAACATCCCCAAGCTCATCCTGCTCGGCACGAACGACCCGTACTGGACGGTCGATTCGCTGCGGCATTATTGGAACGAACTGCCGGGCGAGAAGCTGGTCTGCCAGACGCCCAATGCCGGGCACGACTTGGGCGGCGGCTTGCAAGCCATGGCTGCGCTGGCCGCATTCTTCCAGATGATCGCGGACCAGGAGGAACTGCCCAAGGTGGAATGGACGTTCAGCAGCGGGGCTAGGCCGCACTTGCACATGAAGGTGAATCGCCACGCCAAAGCCATCCGCCTCTGGACCGCTGATTCCACGGACCGCGACTTCCGCAATGACCGCTGGACCAACCGCGAGCTCGCAGTGAAACCGGGCAGCGCCATCGCCGACTCCGACATGGAGAAGCCCGCGACCGGCTACCGCGCGTTTATGGGCGAAGTCATTCTCACCAACCGCTTCGGTCATGAGTTCAAGCTCTCGACCCAGGTGCAGGTGGTGCCGGACGAGGCGAAGTAAACCGGGCGGCCGGCTATTTCTTCACGTTCGTCCCGTGACGGATCGTGACCATGTAGGTGAAGGAAGTTTTGGCGCGCGGTGCAAGGGCGAGGAGAAACTTCACCTTGCTCGCGTCCACTTTTTCGTAGGCCGCCGCCGTCTCCAGCGTCCAGTCGCCGGAGAAATTCCGCCGCACGTCCACCACGATGGGAATGTCCTTGGAGTTCTGCACCTCGACGAGCCAGGCGTGCTGCTCCGTCCAGCCGGTGACGTTGCCGTTGCCGTCGAGGGCGAAGTCGAACTTGGTCCAATTGGTCATGGTCGGTTGAACCATCACTTCGAGGTCGTGGCCCAGTTCCAGATCCACCTGTTCATTGATGGGAATGTATTTCACCGTCGTGCGCCCGAGGTAGGCGTAAAGCTGGTCTTCGGTGGCGAGGCGGAAGGCGTGGACGGCGCCGTCGGGCAGCGGCTCGCGACCCAAGTGCGCCGGCTCGGAATTGGTGAAACGATAGAAGCGCATCACCCGGTCGCCCCAAGTCTCGCGCTCGTATTTGTAAGGGCTGGTCACCGGCACGTCGTCCGCGCGGAAGGAAGGAAGCCGCTTGGCCCAGCCGTGCGGAATCGTGTCACGCCCCTCCACGGTATAGAGGAAATATTCGGAGAGACTTTCCTTGGTCACTTCCTTCAGGCGGGCGCGATAATTCAAACCTCCTCCCAAGCCGCCGGCATCCATTGCGAGAGTGCCGTCGAAGTCGCTGACGGATTTCTTAAATTCCTTTTCCGCGTCCCGCTTCATGCTGCTGTCCTCGCGGAGGGAACGGCGGTCGCCTGATTGCCGCACCTCGCCCCGGAGCGCGGCGAGCCGGGCGATTTCCTCCACCAGTCGCACCGTACCCACGACGAGTCGGGTTTCTGCGTTTTCATAATCTTCGCCAGACTGATTTTTAACCCGCACACTGCCGGCGATCGAGAGGGCGCTTTCGTTCTTCGTCGCCTCGGCCACATAGTCCGCGCTCCACGATATTCCGCTGGTGAAGTAACGAATCTCACACACCACCTCGCCAGCGAACTCGCTGTTGATCCGCCACTCCAAGGTGTTCGCCACGCGCGGCGGGAAGCTGGCATCCAGCACCTCCACTGCCGCTGCATGAGTCACCGCCCGGAACTCGAGGGAGGTCGGATCGATGAGCGTATTGGCCCAGGAAAATTCCAACTTGTTCATCCCCTTGCGGAAGGTGAGGTGGCGCGTCTCCTTCACCAGCGTGAGATCAACGGAGTTGTAGATGGTGAGCTGCACCGTGTCGCGCTCGGGCAGCGTGACGACGTTGATGCGCGCCTGCGCGAAGGACGCGCCGAGCAATGCGCCCGCCCCGAGCAGGAGGCACCCATACCAGCTTCGACGGTTGAAAGCCCAAGTCATGCCGGTTGGACGAGGGCGGAAGGGGTTTGCTCCCCGAGTTCGCGGCGGCCGCGGCCCCAGCGAAAGGAAACTCTTGAAATCCCGGCGGACCTCATTAGTTTCTGCGCCGCTGTGGACGCTTAGCTCAGTGGTAGAGCATTACCTTCACACGGTAGGGGTCGCAGGTTCGAAACCTGCAGCGTCCACCATCCTTCAGCACCCTGCCCCACCCAGCGCCGGGTTTTATTTCTCGCTTGGCCGACCGGAACAATCTAGGGAACCGCTGATTTAATCGGCATTCGTAATTTTGCGTGAATCCCGACTCGCCAGGATGACGCAGGAACGATTTTGTTTTCAGCAGAAAGTAATT
>JAYVWQ010000273.1:0-4642 GCA_043785945.1 Akkermansia sp. | reverse complement strand
GAGCTTCCGCAAAGTCTTTTCTCGAGTCGCACTACGGATCATCCGCGCGAAAGGATTGCGCGATGGTGCGTGAATATGCCTCGCGAGGCCGATGGCGATGAGCGCCGGCAAGGCGTAGCTCACCACCGGCAGGCGCAGCGCGGCGAAGAGCTGATGCGGACACGCCGCTAGTTCAAAGGGCAGCGGAATGACGTGCTCCCACGCCGCGCGCCCTTCGCCGAGCCGCCCGGCCAGCGCGCACATCGTAAGGATGGGGACGGAGAACGTGCGGTCCTTGCCGTAGCGCGCGATGATGGCGCGCGCGAGTTGGTCCGCAAAACGTGCCCCCGGCGTCCCGCCGGGTTTCCCTGCATCTCCTGGAGTTTCGCCAACCTCCGCCCGGCGGGACGCCGGGGGCACGCTGTTTCGCGCCAGCCAATCCTTGGCTCCCTCCACCGTCGTCGAAAACTTCTCATCCGCCCCAGTCGCACCAAATGCCGCCCAGCACAAAGTCGTGGTGCTGATGTTGCTCAGGCTTTTGGTCGTGTCGCCCCAGCCGCCGTCGGCGTTCTGGTGGCTGACGAGCCAGCGCAGGCCGGAGTCGATTGAGGATTGAGGATTGAGGATTGAGGATTGGAGATTGGTCCCGTGCTTGAGCGCGAGGGTCAGCGCGGTGATGGCGGTGGCAGTCGAAAGCGCGCTGCTGCTCAGTTCGCCTTCCCAGAAACCCTGCGCGTTTCGCTCCGCGAGCAATTCCGCTGTCGCCTTTTTAAGCGCGGCCTGAAGACGGACTGGATCGATGGTCGCTGACGGCACAACAGAGTTTGTAAAAAAGAATCCGCACTCCGCAACCGACATCTGAAAGTGGATTCAGGTTCCCCGCTCTTCACTCTGGAAAGGCGCGATGAATACCGCGTACCGCTTTCTCAAGTTGCCCGAGCGATGGCCATTGAAATCCATCGGGGAACTGGTCAAAGCGAAAGTTCATTTCCAGCGGCTTGAAATGACTTGCTGCAAATTTGGCGATGCCAGAGTTGATTACACGTTCAAATTCACGCAGCCATTCTGTGTGTTGTTTGTCGTAGAAATCTGCCGGAGCGAGAACGCGAAGGTGAACAGACGCCGCGCGCAAGATCTCGGTGTCTATTTCAAGCTTCTCTTTTTTCTCACGGCAGAACAAGTACAGCAGGCCGTAACAAAGGATCTCCATCGCTGCGTAAACCGGGTGGCTATAGCTGTGGGACACCTTGAGTTCAATGAACTCGCAGACAGATGCGGAGCAGCGGATTAAATCAACGTTGCGATGACGATCAGAACTCGATTTGGAAAGACCGGACGAGGTCGGCACTTGGTTTGCCCAGCAGTCCTCACAACCAGTTAAGTTCAAGCCGACGATGGCTCGCTCCAACGCCACTTCTGCTCTGGTTCCGGCGCAATCCTCGTTCGCTCTCAAAGACCAGAGCTTGATCGAGCGCGCTGATTCTCCGTTCCAGTTTTGCCCAATCAACCCATACATATCTCCCAATGGAGGCGGTTCTAAATCACGGCCATTGCGCTTGTAAAGTTCATGGAACGCGCTCTTCGTCTGGAATCGTTTCGAACATTTCAGCCATTCGTCGATTCGATCTCCAACCCCGCAGAGAATGCCGCGGTTTAGTTGAATGTGTTGAGATGGTTTTATTTTCATGTTGTGTCAGTTGTTTCAGCAGCGGCCATGTTCAACGTCTGCCCGTCATAAAGCAGGCACACATTAGAAAAATGAGCGGCAAACACGCCGGGTTGCTCGGTGTGAATGGGAACCACCCGTTTCGGTTGCAGCGCGTTCACGAACCGCACGATGTCCGCCGCGTGAATGTGGCCGCTGGTGTGGCACTGGATGAATTCGCCGCCGGCCTTCGCAAACTGCGCCTGGGCTTCGAGCCAGTCCGGCTTCTTGAGGTAGCCGCTCCAGTAGGAATAGAGACCACGCGATTTCAGCGGGAGTTCACCGCCGAAATCTGGGCCGAGCATCGAAGGGCGAAAGAGCATTACGAAGCGGTGTGGCTCAGCCCGGATTTCTTCGAGGGTGATTCGTCGGGTAACAAACTGTTCCTCAATAGCGGCGATCTTTCTCCGGCGTTTCGGGAAATACACACGCACCTGCTGGCACCGGCGCGGGTCGGGTACGCGAATCATGCGAGAGAGTTCCAGCATCACTTGTGCGCCGTACACGTCCAGTACGAGGACACGCCCGGCGTCACGCGTGGCTTTGAAAAACGTGACCAGCCGGTCGGCGTGCAGCGGAGAGAACGCGGCAAGCACCAGCGCAGGCGCGCGGTCGATGGCGGTGCGGATGCGGCGTTCGAGCGCGGCTTCCGTCAGGCCGGGCGCGCGGTCGGGCGAGAAGTGCGTGCCTTCCATCACCAGTGCATCGAGCGGACGGTGGCGCAGCGCGCGGATGAGTTGCTGCGCCATGCCGGGCTTGCGCCCGTGCAGGCGCAGATCGCCGGAGTAGAGCAAGCGTTGCCCGTCCGCCTCGACGAGGAAGGCCATGCTGCCGAACGCCGAGTGATCGACGGGATAGCCCGTCACCGTGAAATCGCCGATGACGGTGGGCGTGAGCGGCGCGAGCAGGCGCTGGCGATGCGAAGGCACGTCGGGTTGACGGGCGAACATCGCGCCGACGCGCATCATCTTGGCCGTGCCGCGACTCAGGAATACCGGAACCGCTTCCGGCGTTTGGACGAGCAGGCCGGAATGATCGCCGTGTGCGTGCGAAAGCAGAATCGCGGCTGGCCTTGGTGGACACGCGAAGACGCGGGCCAGAATTTCATCCGTCACCGTCGGGTTCGGCGCGAGAGCATTCATTCCGCCTAGTGGCAGTCCCGCGTCGATGATGAGCCGCGAATCGCGCGTGGCAATCTCGACAATGTTGCCGCCAATCTCGTGCGTGCCGCGATGGATGGTGAGCTGCATGAGACAATAAGCCGTAGCGCGGTGTCACTCCCGTCTCGCTGCTACGATGAACGGTTTCAACTCACTCATCAGCTCCCCCGCACCCGCTTCACAAAATTCCCGATGCGGTTGGTGGCGACCTGGATTTGATCGAGCGCGGTGGCGAAGCACGCGCGCACGTAGCCTTCGCCGCTCGCACCAAAGGCGCTGCCCGGCACGCAGGCGACCTTCTCCTGTTCGAGGAGTTTCCATGCGAACTCCTTCGAGGTAAGCCCCGTGCTCTTGATGCAAGGGAAGGCGTAGAAGGAGCCGCGCGGCAGATGGCAGGGCAGTCCCATGTCGTTAAACGCTTTTACAATCAGGTTGCGCCGCAGACGATATTGGTCGCGCATCTCCAGCATGTCCGGCCAGCCGTGTTCGATGGCTTCGATGGCCGCCTCCTGACTGATGATGCTGGCGCAGAGCATGGAGTATTGATGAATCTTCATCATCGCTTCGATGATTTCTACCGGACCGCAGGCGTAGCCGATGCGGAAGCCCGTCATCGCGTAAGCTTTGGAGAAGCCATGCAGGAAAACCGTGCGCTCGGCCATGCCGGGCAGCGAGGCGATGCTGGTGTGTTCGCCCTCGAAGGTCAGCTCGGAGTAAATCTCGTCCGTGAACACGAGCAGATTGTGACGCTTCACCACTTCGGCGATTTTCAGCAACTCCTCGCGGGTCATGGTGCCGCCGGTCGGGTTGGTCGGGAAATTCAGCACCAGCACTTTGCTCTTCGGCGTGATGACCTTCTCGATGGCCTCGGCCGTGACGGCAAATCCGTTCTCTGCCTGGCACGACACCGCCACGGGCACGCCATGCGCCATCGCGATGCTGGGGGAATAACTCACGTAGCACGGCTCGTGATAAATGATCTCGTCGCCGGGATTCGTGACCGCGCGGAACGCAATGTCCATGGCCTCGCTCACGCCCACCGCGATGATGATCTGGTTCTTCGCGTTGTAGCTGACGTGGAATTTCTCCGCGATGTGCCGGGCGATGGCTTCGCGCAATTTGAGCAAGCCGAGGTTCGAGGTGTAGCCCGTCTTGCCGCTTTCGAGCGCGTAGATGGCGGCCTCGCGAATGTGCCAGGGCGTGACGAAATCCGGCTCGCCCACGCCGAGCGAGATGACGTCCTTCATCCCTTGCACGATGTCGAAGAAGTCGCGAATGCCCGAGCGCGGGATGTCGCGCACGTTGCCGGCGATAAATTTTTTCGGATCGAACATGGTCGTTCTCAAATCAAGTGAGTGAGTAGAATTGAGCAAACAGGAAATCGCAATCCGCAATCGTTCCGCTGTCGGCGGGAGTTCAAAAGGGGATTTCTGCGCGAGTTCAAAAGGAGACAGAGTTTAGAGTGAGTATTTTCCGAGGATTTCTGGCCAGTGGTTGAGGGGCGGACAGGGTGGTTGGGTGACGACCCAGAACTGTCGGAGCGGGTGATGAATGAGGGTTATGGAGGATCGTTTGGTGGGGGCGATATGCCAGCTTTGGCCAAGAAAGTCGATCTGGTGATCGGAGTTGACCCGTCGTTTGAGGTGGAGAGCCAGATGGAGGTCCAGAAGGGTTGCCAGAGGACAGGGACGGGTGGCAGTGCGCTTTTCTGCCAGGGCTTTGTCCCAAGCGGCGTTGGGGCTGAGGTCGGTGGTGCGGCAAACAGTGGTGTTCTGGCGTTGAACCTCGCGGTCGAGCA
>JAYVWQ010000272.1:0-10089 GCA_043785945.1 Akkermansia sp. | reverse complement strand
GGCAAACAGGGTGACTACGCCTACCTCCTGCACATCCTCGCTTCGCTCAAGAGCACGGGCAAAGGTGCGTGCATCCTCCCGCATGGAGTTCTGTTCCGTGGCAATGCCGAGGGCGTCATCCGCCGCAATCTCGTCCAGCGCGGCGTCATCAAGGGCATCATCGGTTTGCCTGCCAATCTCTTCTACGGCACGGGCATTCCCGCCTGCATCATCCTGATCGACAAAGAAGGCGCGCAGGCCCGCAAGGGCATCTTCATGATTGATGCCTCCAAGGGCTTCAGGAAAGACGGCCCCAAGAACCGGCTCCGCGAGCAGGACATCCACAAAATCGTGGACACCTTCACCCGTCAGGTGGAAATCCCCGGCTACGCTCGCATGATTCCCGTCGCCGAGATCAGTGACGCGAAGAACGATTACAATCTCAACCTCCCACGCTACATCGACAGCACCGAAGCCGAGGACTTGCAGGACATCACCGCCCATCTGCGCGGTGGCATTCCCAACCGTGACCTCGACGCGCTTGAACGCTATTGGAAAGTGATCCCCGGTGTGCGTGCTGCTCTGTTCAAGAAAGCGGACCGGGCCGGCTACAGCCAGCTCCGCATCCCAGCCACGGAGATCAAGACCACCATCTTCAGCCACGAGGAGTTCACCGCCTTCAATGCCTCGGCTACGAAGCTGTTCACGAAATGGAAGGCTGCCAACACGCCGCTCCTCAAAGGCTTTTCCAAAAACGGCCATCCCAAGGCCCTCATCGAAACCATCGCCGAAGCTCTGCTCGACAGCTTTGCGAAGGCTCCGCTGCTCGACGCCTACGATGTCTATCAGCACCTCATGGATTACTGGGCCGAGACCATGCAGGACGATTGCTACCTCATCGCGGGTGATGGCTGGCGCGAGGCTGCCCAGCCCCGGCTCATCGTGGAGGACAAGAACAAGAAGACCAAGGCCAGGCCCGACTTCACCCTCGGCAAAAAGAAATATCAGGCCGAGCTGATTCCGCCCGTGCTCATCATCAGGCGCTGGTTCGCGGATGAACAGGCGGCGCTGGAAAAGCTGGAGGCCGAGATCGCCGCGCTTCAGCAGCAACTCGAAGAACTCGCCGAGGAACACGGCGGCGAGGAAGGCGCGTTTTCAGAACTCGAAAAAATCAACCGCGCGGAAATCAGCCGCCGGCTGAAAGAAATTGAGGACGAGGAATCAGCCCGCGAAAAAAGCAAAACACTCAAGCTCGCGGAGCAGCCCGTTCGCCTTCGAGACGGCGAAAAATCCGAAACTGAAATCCTGCTGACGTGGTTGAATCTCGACGGACGGACCACCGAGTTGAACCGCAAGCTCAAAGCCGCGCAGGACGCCCTCACGGAAAAGGTCGCGGCCAAATACCCGAAGCTGACCGAGGACGAAATCAAGACCCTCGTGGTGGACGACAAATGGCTGGCCACGATTGCCGCCGCCGTGCAGGGCGAACTGGATCGTGTTTCGCAGACTCTCACCGGACGCATCCGCCAACTGGCCGAACGCTACGCCAGCCCGCTGCCCGAACTCACAACCCAAGTGGAAGTCCTCTCCGCCAAGGTGGCAGGCCACCTCAAAAAAATGGGATGCCAGCCATGAGCAAGCCGAAGAAAATTCAGATCCGCAACAGCACCGCCGAGTTCCTCGTCTTCACCTCGCAGGCCGGGGAAAAGGGCATCGAAGTTCGCGTCGAGGGCGAAACCGTCTGGCTCACGCAGAAGCTCATCGGCGTGCTGTTTGACAAGGGCCGCAGCACCATCACCGAACACCTCCAGAACATCTTCGACACCGGCGAACTTGTGGAAAAAGCAGTGTGTCGGGATTTCCGACATACTGCCGAGGACGGCAAAGACTACACCACCCGCTTCTACAACCTCGACGCCATCATCGCCGTCGGCTTCCGGGTGAATTCCGCCCGCGCCACCCAGTTCCGCCAGTGGGCCATCGGCATCCTGCGCGACTTCGCCATTCGCGGCTACGTGCTGGACAAGGAGCGGCTCAAGAACGGCTCTCTTTTCAATCAGGCGTATTTCGACAGCCTGCTCGCCGAGATCCGCGAGATTCGCGCCAGCGAACGGAGGTTCTACCAGAAGATCACCGACATCTACGCCACGGCCCTCGATTACCGCCCCGAGGCCGGGACCACGCAGACCTTCTTCGCCGCCGTGCAGAACAAGCTCCACTTCGCCATTCACGGGCACACCGCCGCCGAATTGATCGTGGAACGGGCGGACAGCACCCAGGAGAAGATGGGACTCACCACCTGGCGCAACGCACCCCAGGGCAAAATCCTCAAGCCCGATGTCGTCGTCGCCAAGAACTATCTCACGGAAAAAGAGATCAAGGCGCTGGACCGTTTCGTGACCATGTATCTCGATTACGCCGAGGACCAGGCCGAGCGCGGCATCCCCATGACCATGCAGGACTGGGCCGGGAAACTCGACGCCTTCCTCCAGTTCAACGAGCGCGACCTCCTCGACCATCCGGGCAAAGTCACCGCCGAGATCGCCAAGGCGTTCGCGGAAAGTGAATTTGAGAAATACCGCGTCCTCCAGGACCGGAGCTTCGAGTCCGACTTCGACCGCGCCATCAAGCAACTGCCCACGGGAGGGAAAAAGCCATGAGCCGGGTTTCAATCCCAACGGGATTGCAGCATCCAGCCCAGGGTTGCGAGGCACGAGCTACCCTGGGAAACGATCCCCAAAACATTCACAACCCTGAAAGGGTTGCATCGCCGCGCGCCGTCCGTTTGCTGCAACCCCGTTGGGGTTGTGGGAATTTTGACGGGTTACCCAGGGTAGCGCACGGCGCGCAACCCTGGGCTGATGGATTCAATCCCGTTGGGATTGCCCGCGTGGACGGACACCTCAAAAAGATGGGAGCGGTATGGAAGTGAAACCCGGCTACAAACAGACCGAGGTGGGCGTCATTCCGGAGGATTGGGACGTGAAGCGTCTCGGAGATTTGGGGAAAATAGTTCGTGGTGGGTCACCACGACCGGCGGGCGACGCACGTTACTTCAACGGACATTTTGTTCCGTGGCTTACGGTTGGGTCGCTCACAAACATCCCAACTCACCAGCTATTCGTGACAGACACTGCCACGAAACTTACGGAGGAAGGCTCACAACTTAGCCGCACACTGCAAGACGGCACATTGGTAATAGTGAACAGCGGTGCGAGAACTCTCGGGGTGTCAAAGGTGCTCGCGATTACTTGCTGTGCCAACGACGGTATTGCTGCCTTGGTCAGTCAGAGTGCAGGCGAAAAGCGATTCCTGTGCTTGTTCCTCAACTCTCAAATCCGTCGGCTTCGAGAAGTCGTTGCCGCTGGGAATGACCAGTTGAATCTCAACACTGGTCGAATCGCTCTGATTGCTGTTCCATTTCCCAAGGAGACCGAACAACGCGCCATCGCGGCGGCGTTGAGCGATGTGGATGGTCTGCTGGGCGGGCTGGACCGGCTCATCGCCAAGAAGCGCGACCTCAAACAGGCCGCCATGCAGCAACTCCTCACCGGCCAAACCCGCCTCCCCGGCTTCCACGGCGAGTGGCAGTTGAAGCGATTCGGTGAAGTGGCTTTTCCCCGCCGCGACAGAGTTGATCCGCGAAGGACGGGCGTTCAGGAATTCTGCGTCGAGCTGGAGCACATCGCATCGGCGAGCGGTGAGCTTCTCGGCAGCACAAGCACGGGAGCACAGTCGTCACTCAAATCGGTATTTCGCCCCGGCGACGTGCTCTTCGGGAAATTGCGCGCCTACCTCCGAAAGTATTGGCTGGCGACTCGCTCCGGCGTCTGCTCGACCGAAGTCTGGGTGTTCACGCCAAAGGATCGACTCGTGACGACCGAGTTTCTTTTCCAACTCATCAAGACCGACGAGTTCATCGAAGCGGCAAGCAATTCATACGGGACGCACATGCCCCGCTCCGATTGGAACATCGTGAAGAACTACGAACTCGAATTGCCACTCCTCCCCGAACAAACCGCCATCGCGTCGGTGCTGACGGAGATGGACGCGGAGCTGGCGGCGTTGGAGCAGCGGCGGGAGAAGACCCGCGCCCTCAAGCAGGCCATGATGCAGGAACTCCTCACCGGGAGGACGCGGTTGATTGAGAGTGGAAAGTTGAGAGTTGAGGGCAAAGAATGAGGGCACGATGACTTTGCGGCTTTTCATCAGCAGCGTGCAGAAGGAGTTCGCCGAGGAACGGGCGGCGTTGCGGGATTATCTGCGCGGCGACGCGCTGCTGCGCCGGTTCTTCGAGGCGTTTCTCTTTGAAGAAGTCCCCGCCGCCGACCGCCGGGCGGACGACGTGTATCTCGACGAGGTCGAGCGATGTGATGTCTATGTGGGCTTGTTCGGCAACGAATACGGTTTCGAGGACGCACAGGGGGTTTCGCCGACGGAACGGGAATTTGCCCTGGCCACCCGGCGGCACAAGCACCGGCTGATTTTCGTCAAGGGCGCGGATGACCAACAGAAGCATCCCAAGATGCGGGCGCTGATCCGGCAGGCGAATGCGGAGTTGGTCCGGCGTCGCTTCACTTCCGGCCCGGAACTGATCGGCGGCCTGTATGCCGCGCTGGTGCAGTATCTGGAGACGAAACAACTGATCCGCTCCGGCCCGTTCGATGCCGCCGGGTGCGCGGACGCCACGCTGGCGGATCTCTCGACCGAGCGCATCCAGCGTTTTGTGGGCATTGCGCGGCGGGCGCGGGGATTCCCGCTGGCGGAGGACACCGCGCCCCGGGAAGTTTTGGAACATCTGCACCTGCTCCGGGAAGGCCGGCCCACCCATGCGGCGGTGCTGCTGTTCGGCCTCGCACCGCAGCGGTTTCTGATTTCGTCAGAAATCAAGTGCGCGCATTTCCACGGCACCGAGGTCCAGAAGCCCATTCCGTCCTACCAGGTTTACAAAGGCACGGTGTTCGAGCTGGTGGATCAGGCAGTGGATTTTGTCCTGTCCAAGATCAATCTTGCGGTGGGCACCCGCGCGGAGAGCACCCAGGCCCCGGTGGCTTACGAACTGCCGCCGGAGGTGGTGCGCGAGGCCATCGTGAACGCCGTGGCGCATCGGGATTACACCAGCAACGGCAGCGTGCAGGTGATGTTGTTCTCCGACCGGCTGGAGGTGTGGAATCCAGGCACGCTTCCGCCCTCGCTGACGTTGGCGCAACTGCGGCATCCGCATGGCTCGGTGCCGGGCAATCCGCTGCTGGCCGAACCGCTTTATCTGACCAGATACATCGAGCGCATGGGCACGGGCACCGGCGACATGATCGAGCGTTGCCGGAAGGCCGGGCTGCCGGAGCCGGAGTTCAAGCTGACGGACGGCTTCGTGACCACGCTCCGGCGCAAGCCGGAAGGGGCGTTTGAATCCGTAGGTGGACAAGTTCAGGGGGAGGTCACTCCACCAGTCACTCCACCAGTCACTCCACCAGTCGAGGTGCTCATTCGTCTGCTGGCTCATGCTGGAGCCTTGGGCAACGCCGAAATTCGCACCCACCTCGGCCTGAAGGACCGCACCCACCTGCGGGAGCGTTACCTGGATCCGGCGTTGGCGGACGGTGTGATCGAGCCGACGATTCCAGACAAGCCCAACAGCCGCCTTCAGCAATACCGCCTGACCGCCAAAGGGGCAGCCGTGCTGGCCGTGCTGCGAAAAGGAACATCTGCGCCATGAGCACCATCGGCCAGCCAGAACGCGCCACGCAGAACCGGGTCATCGCCCTGTTCCGCGACGAACTCGGCTACCGTTACCTCGGCGACTGGTCGGTCCGCCCCGGCAACAGCAACATCGACGAGGGACTGCTCACCGCCTACTTGACCAAAGCGGGCTATGCACCAGAACAGATCAGCCGCGCCATCTACCTGCTCCACACCGAGGCGGACAATCCCAACCGCAGCCTCTACGACAACAACCGGAAGGTTTACGGGCTGCTGCGCTACGGCGTGCCGGTGAAGATCGAAGCAGGCAAGGTCACGGAGACGGTCAACCTCATCAACTGGGGGCAGCCGGAGAAAAACGATTTCGTAATCGTGGAGGAAGTCACGCTGCATGGAAACCTGGAGCGGCGGCCGGACCTCGTGCTCTACGTCAATGGCCTTGCCGTGGCGGTCATCGAATTGAAGAGCGGCCATGTCTTCGTCAGTGAAGGCATCCGGCAGTTGCGTTCCAACCAGCAGAAGGAGTTCAACGAGTGGTTCTTCACCACGGTGCAGATGGTCTTCGCCGGGAATGATTCTGAGGGACTGCGCTACGGATCCATCGAGACGGAGGAAAAGTATTTCCTGAAGTGGAAGGAAGACGAGACGGACAACTCACGCTTCAAGCTCGACAAGTATCTGCTCAAGATGTGCCGCAAGGACCGGCTCATCGAGCTGATGCACGACTTCGTGCTGTTCGATGGCGGCGTGAAGAAGCTGCCGCGCGTCCATCAGTATTTCGCCGTCAAGGCATCGCAGAAGCATGTCCTCGCCTACCAGGGCGGCATCATCTGGAACACGCAGGGCAGCGGGAAGAGCATCGTGATGGTGCTGCTGGCCAAGTGGATTCTGGAGAACATGGCCAACGCCCGCGTGCTCATCGTCACCGACCGGGATGAACTGGACAAACAGATCGAACGTGTCTTCGCGGACAGCGGCGAGACCATGTATCGCACCAGCAGCGGGCGCGACCTGATGGCGCAACTCGGTCAGGCCAAGCCACGCTTGCTCTGCTCCCTCGTCCACAAGTTTGGCCACAAAGGCGTGGAGGACTTCGATGCGTTCATCAAAGAGCTGGAGTCCAAGCCGAGTCCGGCCGTGGGCGAGCTGTTCGTGTTCGTGGATGAATGTCACCGCACGCAAACTGGAAAGCTGCACAAGACGATGAAGGCGCTCCTGCCCGGTGCGGTCTTCATCGGCTTCACCGGCACGCCTCTCCTGAAGCAGGACAAGCAGACGAGCCTCGAAGTCTTCGGCGGCTACATCCACACCTATAAATTCGGAGAAGCGGTGGAAGACGAGGTGGTGCTGGATCTCGTCTATGAGGCACGGGACATCGAGCAGAGCCTCGGCTCGCAGGACAAGATCGACGCGTGGTTTGAGGCCAAGACCAAGGGCTTGAATGCCTGGCAGAAGGCGGCGCTGCGCGAGCAATGGGGCACGATGCAGAAGGTGTTGAGTTCCCGTTCGCGCATGGAGCGGGTGGTGAACGACATCGTTTTCGACTTCAGCGTGAAGCCACGCCTCAGCAGCCAGCGGGGCAATGCCATGCTCGTGGCTTCGAGCATCTACGAGGCGGCGAAGTATTTTGAGCTGTTCCAGAAGACCGTGTTCAAAGGCAAGTGCGCGGTCATCACCTCCTACAATCCGCAGGCTCAGGACGTGACGAAGGAAGACACCGGCGCGAACACGGACACGGAGAAGCAATTCCTCTACAACACCTACAACACGCTGCTCAAGGACGTCGCGGCCAAGCCGAACAAGACCAAGACCGAAAGCTACGAGGATGACGCCAAGGAACTTTTCAAGACGCAGCCGGCGAACATGAAGCTGCTCGTCGTGGTGGACAAGCTGCTGACGGGTTTCGACGCGCCGCCCTGCTCGTATCTCTACATCGACAAGTCGATGCAGGACCACGGCCTGTTCCAAGCTATCTGCCGCACCAACCGGCTCGACGGGGAGGACAAGTCCTTCGGCTACATCGTGGACTACAAAGACCTTTTCCAGAAGCTGGTCAACGACAAGGGCACCGGCGCTCTCCAAGTTTACACTTCGGAACTGGATCACACCGCCGAGGGCACCAGTCCAGAGGTGCTCATGCAGGACCGGCTGAAGAAAGGGAGCGAGCGGTTGGACCAGGCACTGGAAGCGATGGCTCTGCTCTGCGATCCCGTGCAGCCGCCGAAAGCAGACCTGCAACACATCCATTACTTCTGCGGGAACACGGAAATTCCCGACGACCTCAAGGCGCACGAGGCGCAACGGGTCGCACTCTACAAGGGCACTGCTGCGCTGGTCCGGGCGTATGCGAACATCGCGGATGATTTGTCCAAGGCTGGTTACACCGAGGCTCAAATCTCCCAGATCAAACAGAGCCTCGACCGCTATCTCAAACTACGGGAGATCATCCGCAAAGCCAGCGACGAGACCATCGACCTGAAGGCTTACGAGGCGGACATGCGGCATCTGATCGACACCTACATTGAAGCCAAGGAGCCAAGGCAGATTTCAGACTTTGGGGAGATGGGCCTGCTGGAGTTGATCGTGAAGAGCGGCATGGCGGACGCGATCAGCAGCCTCCCAGACGGGATCAAGAGCAGCCGGGATGCGGTGGCGGAAACAATCTCGAACAATGTTCGCAGCAAGATCCTCAAGGAGCACCTGAACGACCCGGCGTTTTACGACAAGATGTCGGCGCTCCTGAAGGAAATCCTCGAAGACCTCCGGGCCAAACGCATTGACTACGAAGAATTTTTGCGACGCATGGCAGAAGTTGCCAAACAGGTGCAAGCGGGCCAAGGAGACGACACGCCGGAGAGTCTGGACACGCCCGGCAAGCGCGCCATCTACAACCAGCTTGAGAGGGAAACGGTGGCGGAGTTGGGGAGTTCCATGGCCGAGCCGCCCGGTGCTTACATGGGTGTGCGGTCAGGCTCGCGATTGGACCTGGCCTTGCGTATTGATGCGGCGATCCGGTCTCGGCGACCAGACGGCTGGCGTGGTGCGCTGCCCAAAGAACGAGAAATGAAGCGAATCATTCACGACATTGTGAATGATGCGGGCATGGTGGAGCGGCTTTTCCTCATCATCACCGCGCAACGGGAATACTGATGCAAACGCAGGTTCATCTAGGCGACATGACCGTGGACGTGATTCGGAAGGAAATCAAAAACGTCCACCTCAGCGTGCATCCTCCCACAGGCAAGGTCCGCATTGCCGCCCCATCGCGCGTGAGTCTCGACACCATTCGTGTCTTCGCCATCTCGAAGCTGCCGTGGATCAGACAGCAACAACGGAAGCTTCAGGAGCAAGAACGGGAAAGCCCTCGCGAGTATCTCAACCGGGAAAGCCACTACGTCTGGGGCCGGCGCTTCCTCCTCACAGTCATCGAGATCGACCAACCTGCCTCGGTAGAAGTGGGGCACAGCCGTATCACCCTCCGCGTTCGCCCTGGAACCGACCACGCGAAGCGTCAGTCCATCTTAGAAGATTGGTATCGCGAGCAGGTCAAGCAGGCCGTGCCGACTCTCATCAACAAATGGGAACGGCTCATGGGCGTGAAGGCGGAGCGTTGCTTTGTGCAGCGAATGAAAACCAAGTGGGGCAGTTGCAACCCGAACGCCCGCACCATCCGCCTCAACACCGACCTCGCCAAGAAGCCTCGCGAGTGCCTCGAATACATCGTGGTCCACGAGTTGGTCCACTTGCTTGAGCCAACACACAATGCACGCTTCATCGCGCTGATGAACCAGTTTATGCCCAAGTGGCCGTCCTGTCGGCAAACCCTAAACCGGCTGCCCGTGCGGCATGAGAGCTGGGCGTATTGAGGCAAGATGAACAAATGAAATCCCGACTCCTTCCCAACGGCCTTTCCAGAAGGACCAACCGCTGTCTCGCCAACGCCGGCATTCCCATCGACAAAAAATTTATCATCAACGCACTCAAGACTGGAAAGCTCTACCCATACCACTGGCCCCCACATTACGGACGCAAGACTCTCGCTGAGGTCTGCCGATGGGCTGGGCTTGATGCAAAAAACCTGACGCCGCCCCCGGATGATGGCGAAGTGACTATCTTTCCCGAGATCGGGATTTCTTACCGTGCTTGGCGGTGTCTCAAGCGGTCTGCCATCCCTGCCACGAAGACAGCGGTGCGCCATGCCCTCCAGACTGGGCTGCTTTCGCCCGGCAAACGTCCCAGCAACTACGGGCCACAAACGCATGCCGAACTGTGTCATTGGACGGGAGTTGATCCTGCAACCCTCATAGCTAAGGAGACGCTGAATAAAGCTGAGTTTTCAGATTTCAGTTTGTGCGAACGGGAAAGTGATCCGCAAGCGGCGGAGATTTGCGTCTGGCGGCCTGGGTTCAC
>JAYVWQ010000271.1:0-3252 GCA_043785945.1 Akkermansia sp. | reverse complement strand
TGCTGTCCTTTCTCCCGGCCGTCCTGTTCGCCGCTGACTCCGAACCGTTCGTCATCAAGAACGAAGCCGAATTCAGGAAGTGCGTCGCAGCCGACGCGCGCGTGGAGAAGCTCGCGGGCCACATGGGCTTCACCGAGGGACCAGCCTGGCATCCGGACGGTTTCCTCGTCTTCAGCGACATTCCCAACAACGAGTTGAAGAAGTGGACCAAGGCCGACGGGCTGACCACCTTCCGAAAGCCGAGTCAGAACGTGAACGGCAACACCATCGACCGGCAGGGCCGGTTGGTCAGCGCCGAGCACGGCGCGCGGCGCGTCTCGGTCACGGAGAAGGATGGCACGGTCAAGACTCTGGTGGCGGATTACAATGGGAAGAAATTCAACTCACCGAACGATGTGGTCGTGAAGTCTGACGGCACGGTGTGGTTCACCGACCCGCCGTATGGACTGCCCAAGGGCGAGAAGAAGGAGCAGGGGGGCAATTACGTTTTCCGTTTTGACCCCAAGAGCGGTCAGACCACCATCGTCTCCACCAACCACGACATGCCCAACGGTCTGGTCTTTTCGCCCGACGAGAAAAAGCTCTACGTGGCTGACTCCGGCCAGCCGCGCCACATTCGCGCCTATGACGTGAAGGGGGACGGCACGCTGGGCGGCGGCGCCGAGTTCTGCAAAATTGACCGGGGCGGCCCGGATGGCATCCGCTGTGACGCGGCGGGGCGCGTCTGGTCCAGCGCAGGCGACGGCATCCATATCTTCGCGCCGGACGGCGCGCTCATCGGGAAGATTCTCACGCCCGAAGGCCCGGCCAACCTCGGCTTCGGCGGTCCAGACGGGAAGACGCTCTTCATTACCGCGCGCAAAAGCCTCTACGCGATCCCGGTGCTGGTCGGCGCGGCGCAGCGGCCGTAGAAGCTGCGGAGCGCGGGCGTCTCGCCCGCGTGTTTCCAGAATTATCCCGGCCCTGCCGCGCGGACGAGACGCCCGCGCTCCTGCTTTTCAGACAGGCTCTTAGTAATTCGTCGTCACCAGCGAAAGGGCGCGGCGCGGCTGGGGCAGCGGCGGAGGCATGATCTTCGCGAGTTGGAGCTGGTTCACCGTCTTGCGCCAGGTGTCACGGTCCTTCTCGCTCATCAAACGCCAGCGCTCGGCGCTCTGGAGAAAGGCGGCGCGCTCGGTCGGGGTCAACTCGGCAAACTTCTGGAAGCCCGACATGGCCTGCTGACGCTGCTCGCGGGGCAGGTGCTCGAACGAGACGAGCGTCTGATTCATCACGGCACGTTCGGCGGCGGTCAGGCGATCCAGCGTGTTGCTGCGGCCCTTCGGGTTCATTTCAAAGAAGCTCTGGAAGCGGGCCGCGATGGTCTCACGACGATCCATCGGCAACGCCTGCCAGCGCTCGTATTCTTTTTCCAATTCCTGGCGCTTGGCGGGCGGGAGCGCCGCGAGGGCGTTGGTGTTGCCATTGGATTCACCACGCACGAAGAGGCGAATGATCATCTCGTTGTCCATGACCTCGGCTCTCAGCGGCGGGGGCAGGATGCTCCAGGTGCTGAGGCGTTCCTGGAGCAGCTTGCGGTCGGGCTGCGGGATGGAAGCGAGCCGTTGCGCTTGGTGCGCGGGATTGAGCCGCATCAACTGCGGCAGATACCAGCGCAGTTGCAAAGTTTGCAGCCGGGTCTCGCACAGCGCGGGCGTCATCTCCACGTATTCGCGAATCTTGGCTTCGAGATAACGCCGTTGCTCGGGTGATTTGAGCGAGAGAATCTTTTCCCGCCCGGCGGCGTTGTTGGTGAGCAGCGTGCGGAAGATGTCCACGGGCGAAGGCGGCAGCGGAGGCAAGGGCAGGGCGCGCGCCGGGGCCGTGGGTCCGCCGGGCGCTGGTTGCGCGGGGAGCAGAGCCGCGCTCGTCGCCAGGAGCAACAGCCACAAACCACGTTGGAACAAAGCACGCATCATTGCTGGAGGGCGATGAGCAGTTCGTCGTCGGAACCGGCGGCGACCTGACGCAACTGGTTGATCGCGTCGAAGTCCTGCAACACTTCAGGGGCAGGGGCCGCCGCGAGATCATGCCCGACAAAGGACACGTCCCGCGCCAATTGTTTTTGCTGCGACACGCGAAACTCATGCGTGCCGGCCACGGTGAGCGCGACTGCCGCCGTGGCCCAGCCGAGGCGCGGCAGGAAGACGCGCCACCACTCGCCCTTGCCGGAGCGGGTGACTTTCGTGGCGCGCACTTCCTCCGCATCGATCTGCTGCCAGATCCGAGCGGTGAAGTTGCTGGAGACCGGGGCATCGGGCAGCGCTTGCAAGGCCCGGCCCAGCGCCCGGCCTTCTTCCCAGGAGGCGCGTTCGTGGGGTTGCCCGGCCAGCCAGGCTTCCACGCGCGACTCCTCCTCCGGCGTCAACTCCGCCTTGAGGCTCAACCGCAACCATTCGTTGTTCTGATATTTTTTCATCGCCGTCCTTTCAGTTCAAAACCGCTGGTTCGCCAAAGTTTCATTTTCGCAATTGCACTGGGCATGGTTCCTTTAGCTTTCCTCGCGCCACGTTCCCGAGCGCAGATAGGGCTTCAATCGTTCCTTGAGAGTTTCCCGCGCGCGATGGATCAACGACTTGGTCGCCGAGAGCGAGCAGCCCACGACGCGCGCGATTTCATCGTAAGTGAATTCCTCGTGCCGGCACATGAGCAGCGCGGTGCGCTGCTTCTCGGGCAGGTCGGCAATGGCCTCCTCGACCTTCTCCTCCAACTCGCCTTGCAACAGCGACTCGGTCGGACCGACGGCACGCGGATCAGTGGCCTGGCGCACGGGACTTTCGTCGTCGCCGGCATAAGTTTCATCGAGCGAATCAGCTCGGTGGCGGGAGCGGCGGCGGATTTCATTGAGCGCGAGGTTGCGCGCAATGGTGAAAAGCCAGGTGGAGAACTTGGCCGTGACCTCGTAGCGGTGCGCGGATTTATAGACCTGCACGAAGGCGTGCTGGGCGATGTCCTCGGCCTCGGTGAAGTCGCCGATGACCCGGGCGACGATGTTGGTCACGGGCTGTTTGTATTTCTCGACGAGGGTCTCGAAGGCAGCGCGATCCCCATCCCGCACGCGGAGCATGAGGGCTGCATCGGGGTCGAGATTCGCGGACATGACGCTCAACAGTGGGGTCAACACCGGCTCCGGCTCAAGGTTGCGGAGTGCGGATGTTTTCCCAACCGTGGAGCGCGGCTCTCCTGAGCCGCAGCGGCCACGAAGCGGAGGCG
>JAYVWQ010000270.1:0-5607 GCA_043785945.1 Akkermansia sp. | reverse complement strand
CGCCGCTGGATCGGAGAGAGGTGTTCTGATGACTGAAAATGGAGTCGGCACAAGCAGCCCATATCCCACTGCACCATCCACGCCTCGGCCCGGCGCGCTCGGAGCGACGCGCCCCACCAACCGCAGTGAAAATTAGATCGGGGAACGGGCTACTTCCCGCTCACGCCCTTGAGATACGCGAGGATCAACTCCGGCAGGTCGCTGCTGTAGCCGCCTTCAAGCACGCTGAAAAAAGGCACACCCGTCTTGCGCAGCGCTTCGCCCAGCCAGAAAAAATCCTCGGCCTCCAGCGTCCCCTGGGCGAGCGGATCGCGAGCGTAGGCATCGAAGCCCGCCGACACGCCGATGATTTCCGGTTTGAATTCTGTCACGCGATCCAGCGCCCGGGTCAGCACGCTGCGCCAGGCCTCGCGCGGGGTGCGGGGTGCGACGGGGAAATTGAAGCAGTTGCCGCCCACGTCCGTCGCGCCCGTGCCGGGATAGCAGGGATGCTGATGGACGGAGCAGAAGCGGACGCCGGGCTGGTCGCGCAGAATCGCCTCGGTGCCGTTGCCGTGATGCACGTCGAAGTCGAAGACCGCCACGCGCCTGGCTCCGGTGGCGACGGCCTCCAGCGCGGCGACGGCGACGGAGTTGAAGTAGCAGAAACCCATCGCCTGATCCGCTGTGGCGTGATGACCGGGCGGACGCATCAGGCTGAAGGATGATTGTCCCGCGCGCGCCAGTTTCAAGGCTTGCAGCGCGCCGCCCACGGAGCGGACGGCGTGTTCGTAAATCTGCGGATGAGCGGGCGTGTCGGCATCGAAGTCCGCTGCGGCATGTCGCACCGCTTCGATGTGTTTGGGGTGATGGGCACGGCTCAGTTGTTCCGGCGTGACCTCCAGCGGAGCGGCCCAGTGCAACGGGAGTTCGGTCTGGGCGCGAAGTTTTTCCAGCGTGGCGTGAATGCGCGCGGGACGCTCGGGGTGTCCGGCGGCAACGTAGCCCATACAGCGTTCGTCCGTGATGATGGTCATGGTGATGCTGGACAACCGCAGCGCTTCATTTCAGGGACGCCGCCGCAGGAAATCAATTTTCCGCACGTAGCCGGTGGCTTCGGTGATGAGCATGTCGCCGGACGGCGTGAGCACGAAGCTCTCGACTTCGCCGATTTTTTTGCCCGCCGAGCGGAACCATTTGCCATCGCCCGCATGCACGCCCGGGCCGCCAGCGATGATGGGTGCGGCGTTCTTGCTGTCGTCCACGTACCAGACGCGCGCCCCTTCATTCAGGGCGACGAAGTAACCGCCAATGGGGGGGAACCAGACGCTGCTTGCGCCGGGCAGGCTCACCGACCGGGCTTTGCCGCCCTGTTGAAAACTGCGGAGCAAGCCGTCGCCTGCCAGCACATCAGCCTCGGAGTGCGATCCGTTGTTGCGCACGCGCACCACGCGGTTGTCGCCCCGGTCCACGACGATGATTTGGTCGATCAAATTGCGCGTGACACTGGCGAGGCGCAGGAAGTTGGTGGCAAAAACGGTCGGGCCGGTGGCCGCCCGCCACCGCCGTAATTCCGTGCCTGCCGTGTAAAAAATGTCCGTGCCGTCCGGTTTGACCCACAGCCCGCCCGCATTCGGGATCGGACCCGCCTCGCGAAAGATCGTGCGGATAAAGGCCGTGTCGTCCAGCACGCGCACGCGCCCGTTGCCGGCGTCCAGCACATAGACTGCCGTGCCGTTGATCCACAGGCCGGTCGGCTTGTTCAGCAGGGTCGAGGTCCCGTTACTGGCGCTGTCGTCATCGTCGCCCTGCACATGCTGCCCGATGAAGGTCTGGATTTTGCCGTCGGGAGTGATCTTGTCCACCGCATGGCCGTCTTCTTCCACGATGTAGATGTTGCCTGCCGCATCCGCCTGCGCGCCGCGCGGGCGGGAGAGATACACGTCGGTCGCATTCGTGCCCTCGTATTCCGGACGCCACGCGTTCGTGCCCGGCGGCACCAGTCCCCGGCCTGCAATGGTGTGGATGTTGCCATACGCGGCGGGCAGATGGGTGTAGGCGTTGCCGGCGGCCACGCTCAGGGCGCGCGCGCGGAACTGGGTGTAGTTCGTCGGCAGCGTCACCGCTTCCCGGCCCTGCTTCTGAGTGGTGAAAAAGTTTTTCAGCACGACCCACTGCTGGTTGCTCCGGCCCTCCAGCGTTTCCACGCCGGTGTAAAAAGTGTTCGTGTAAGTCAGCGTGGACGCGCCGTTGGTGTCGGTGACAATGGCGTAACGCTGGGCCGAGGCCGTGCCGGCGGCGAGAGCGAGGAGCGCAAACGTAATCTTAAACTTCATGTGTGCGCCGACCATAGCCGGTGCCCCGCGCCGGGGCAATGGCAACGTGTGGGCGGAGGGTGGAACTCGTCGCGCTGCGACGAGTAGCGCCACATAAGGTGGGCCTTGGAATTTATCCGAACAAAGCCAAGTTCGGCCCGGAACGCGGGCGTCTCGCCCGCGTGTTTCAAAGAGGATCGCCGCGCCGCGCGCGGACGAGACGTCCGCGCTCCGAGTTGTTCGGATAGGTTCTCAGCGCCGGCTCGGCTGTCCGTTGCCTTCGTCGAAGTAACGGGTGGTGCCCATGGTGCTGAACTGGAGGTATTGCTCCCAGCGAAAGAGTCCTTGGGCGCGCGCGGCTTCGAGCTTTTCGATCTTCGGCGTGGGCGGGCGCACCGTGGAGCGGACCAGCGCCTCATGCAGGATGCGACCGTCCATGGTCGCGGGCGGCTTCACGCCGAGCAGGTGGAGAATGGTCGGGGCCACATCGACGTTGCCGCTGGGCAGGTCGCTGATCACGCCGCGTTTGAAGTCCGGCCCATGCGCCACCAGCGTGTTGTTCATGTCGAAACGGCTGAGGGAGGCGTGCGAACCCTTGCCCACCGTGCCGCCCATCGTTGTCATCATGCCGGGCGCTCCGAAGCTGTTTGTCTCGCTGCTCCAGCGCAGGGAAACAATCAGGTCGGGCGCCCCATTGGTCTTGCTGTAGCCCACGGCTTCAAACGGGAAGGTGCCTTCCACCGGCACTTGGGAAAAAATCACGCCCGCGAAATCGGTCGTTTGCAGAAAGTCCACCAGCCGGCGGACGACCGCCTCATCGTGGTTCACCACGTAGAGCAACACCGAGCCACCCACGCCGACCACCAGCACATCGCCCGGCTCGGGGTCTTCAAATTTTTTGTGCGCGTTGAAGCCGGCCTTCTTGAGAATGTCCGAAACTTCCGGCGTGTGGTTGATGGTGGAGAATCCGTGATCGGACACGAGCATGAGGTCGGTCTTCTCCCACACGCCTTTCTCCTTCAAGGTCTTGATGACCTCGGCCAGGTTCTTGTCGCTGGACTCGATGCCGGCGAGCGCGGTCGGGGCACCGACGCCGGATTCATGCTGTGATTTGTCCGGGTCGCTCAACCAGAGCAGCGTGTATTTGGGCACGCCCTTTTTCCAGAGCGCGCGGGTCAGGGAGCGGGTCGTCCAGTTGTCCTGGGCGGTGTTGGGATGGGTGATGTTGGTTTGAAACGCTTTGTCGTCGTTGACCTTGGCCAGACTTTCCGCGAGCGAGCGGGGAAAGGTTTTGCCCTCATAAAGTGTGACCGATTCCTTTTCCGCCGCCGTGTTCTTCACGCGCGAACGGTCGTGGAAGAGCGCCACCGGTTTGCTCCCGGCAATGATGGTGTAGATGCCCTGCCCATGGAGAATTTCCGCCACCGTGGGGGTGAGGATGTAATGGCCGCCGCTCATCATGTCCCCGCGCCGGACGGCCTCCGTGCCCTCCGTGGCGTGGGAGCCGAGGATGCTGATCTCGGGATCGTATTCCGTGTTGGCGAGGATGCCGTTGCGGCCGGGATTTGCGCCGGTGGCGAGGGCCGCGCCGTTCACCTCGGTGGAACTGATAAAGGCCGGGTGATGACTGCGGAAGAACACGCCGTTGGTCGCGAGTCCATAGAGGGTCGGGCAGAACTGCGGGGCCACAAAGTCCGGTCTCATGCCGTCCCAGACGACGAGCACGACATGCTCGGCGGTGCGCGCGCCGCCGTCCTGCGCGGCCATGAGGCGCGCGGCTGCGCTGAGAATTAAAATGGCCGTGACCCGGAAGAGACGAGAATTCATGGGGAGACGGATACGTTTAGAAGCACGGGCTGGCGAGCAGAAATTAACGGATGAAGCGGCGCTCGACGCTTTCGCACCTTCCTCGGAGCACGACGGTGTCGCAGAGGAGTCGCCGCCGTTTCGCCCACGCGGCCTGACGAACCACCTCTCCCAGCGGGAGAGGGCCGGGGGTGAGGGAGAACGCGCGGTGCGCCTACAGCGTGTGGCCGGGAATGGAGCAGCGGGGTTTCGTGCCCACGGAGCCGAGGGTGTAGGTGCCGCCGGCGGGGCAGGGGGGCTTGCGAGGGGATGGTTTGTCAGGACCGAATAGGTCGGCGTCGGTGGGGATGTCGTTCGTGGATTTGTTTCCTGCTTCCGCCCAGAAACCCTTTTCGATCACAAGCTGCTTCAACTTCGAGCGACAATTATATGCTCTCGTCTCTCCCACTTGGCGCTGACTGCAAGGCACGAAGACAAGGACGCAAATTAAGAGCAGGAAGACCGGAATCCCAATGACGGCAGTCCACGGCGAGTTGCGCCAAGATTTCTGCTCGGTTCCAGAATCCATGCAGAACTACTTCCTCCGCCGCTTGGCCGGACCGAAGAAATAACCGCCGGTCAAACGCACGCCGCGCGCGCTGCCCACGGTGGGGCTGCCCTTTTTGTTCACGTCGAAGAGGGCCGTGTATTCGTAGGGGAATTTCTCCAGCTTCACGCGCTCGACCTTCTTGGCAATGAAGCGCTCGATGCGTTCCACGTAGGGCTGGTCCTCGGCGCACATGATGGTGAAGGCGTCGCCGCGCGATTCCGCCCGCCCGGTGCGCCCGATGCGGTGGACGTAATCCTCGGGATGCTGGGGCACGTCGTAGTTCACCACATGGCTCACGTCGGCGATGTCGAGTCCGCGCGAGGCGATGTCGGTGGCCACGAGGACCTCGAACTTGCCGTCGCGGAAACCTTGCAGGGCCTCCTCGCGCTCGCGCTGGGTGCGGTTGGAATGGAGCACGGCCACGGCGTGATTATTCTTCTTGAGCAACCGCGCCACGTTGTCGGCGCGGTCCTTGGTGCGGCAGAAGACGATGACGGATTCGTAGTGAACTTCATCAAGGAGCGCGAGGGTGAGGTCGAGTTTCTGGCGCTCGGCCACGGGGTAGATGACGTGTTTGATCGTGTCGGCCGGGGTGCGGCGCGCGCCCACTTCCACGGTCTCGGGGTCTTTCATCGCCCAACTGATGAGGTAGTCGATCTCGGGCGGAATGGTGGCGGAGAAGAGCAGGGTCTGACGCTTGGCCTGGCACTTTTGCACGATGCGTTTCACATCGGGCAGGAAGCCCATGTCGAGCATGCGGTCGGCTTCGTCGAGCACGAGGAAGTCCACGGCATCGAGGCGGCAGCGGCCTTCCTCCATGTGGTCGAGCAGGCGGCCGGGCGTGGCCACGATGATGTCCACACCGGATTTGAGGGCGTCATTCTGCGCGCCATAACCGACGCCGCCGAAGATGACGGC
>JAYVWQ010000269.1:0-5065 GCA_043785945.1 Akkermansia sp. | reverse complement strand
CGATCTCTTCGTCACCAACGTGAAGTTTCTCCAGCGCGGCATCGACACCGGCACGGCCAACTCGATTCTCGTGAAGGTCAACCAGATCGGCACCCTCACCGAGACGCTCGACGCGGTGGAACTGGCGCAGGCCAACAACTACACCGCCGTTCTCAGCCACCGCTCGGGCGAGACCGAGGACGCGACCATCGCCGACATCGCCGTGGCCACGAACTGCGGCCAGATCAAGACCGGCTCGCTCAGCCGCACCGACCGCACCGCGAAGTACAACCAGTTGCTCCGCATCGAACAGATGCTCGGCAAGAACGCAGTTTACGGCGGCAAGTTTTAACTGTCTGGTCAGCCCAGACAGACCCGAACCCGCAGCCGCCGCAAGGCGCTGCGGGTTTTGTTTTGTCGTTTTGAGTCGCTGTTTCAAGATGGGTTCGTTTGGCAAAAATGTCTTTTTCCAATCACGCCCGGTCCGAGACTTCCACGGACAGCGGCGCGGGCACCACTTCGCCCTTCCGCATCCGCTGCACCCGCTCCAACTGGGCCATGGCCCGGAACATCTGCCGCTCCAGCTTCGTTTCGTAGCGCAGGATTTTTTCCAGCACCTCCAGGGATGGCAGCACTGCCGCCGCCTGCCGGGCCTGCTCTGCATGCTCCTCCCGCTCCTCGCAGTCGGCTTCCCGCCATTCGAGCAGGCGGAGTTCCTTGTTCAAATAAGCCAGCGCCTCGCTCTGGTGCTTCTCCCGCCGCGCCGCCGCCGCTTCCTGGCCCTCCGGATTCTCCTGACCCTTCAACCGCAGCGCCTCCAGCTCCCGCGTCAGACTGTTTGTTTTTCCGTGGAATGATGCCTGGATGGCCGCCTCGGTCAGCTCCCCGTCCCGCTCCACCGCTGCGCGGACCTCGCGCAGCCACCCGGCCATGACCCGGCAGCCCGTGGCCGAGTTCTTCATGTTGGGGATGGGATCGCCCAGCACCTCCCACTCCATCCAGATCAGGGCTGGATGTTTCCCCCGGCTGCGCTGCCACTGCCCCTCGTCCACGCTCAGGGCGATCTCGCCCGACTCCGCCGTCAAGGCCCGGCGCAGCCGCCAGTGCGTGGTCACGATCTGGTCCACCAGCATTTCTTCCGTCACGCCCACGGGCTGCAAATCCGCCCAGAAGCGCTGATGGAGCGCGGCCAGCTCGCGCCCGTTCTCTTTGCGGTGCCGTCCGCGCACCAGCACTTCCCGGGACAGGATGCCGTGCTTGAGCGCGTTCATTTTGGCCACCGCGCGCCCCTCCGGCGATTTTGGTCCGGTGGATTTCTTGGCGTTGGCCTGGTTGGCCGCGATTTGTTTTAACGACATTTTTTTCGGCATAAGTCAGCAGGGAGGTGGAGCCCGAATTTCACGGAGGCGCGCGCAGGGCCGGTGAGCTGCACCCGGTAGGGCCTCGCTGCCGCGGGGCCCTGATTTCCCGGACGGTGAGCCCCGCGACGCCGGCCGCATCGGGGAGCCGGAACATCACGGCGCTCATTCCGGCTGAAGTGGGGGCCTCGTTGCCGCAACGCCCGGCCGGCCTGATCGGCGGTTGTGAGGCTGTTCACGGCTTCAACCCACCCGCCGGAAGCGGTAATGGTTCTTGATGTGGACGTGAAAGTATTTGCCGTGTGAATCCGCCTTCAGCAGCCCGGTGTATTCCGAGTAAGGCACGCCGTAGTACTCGTAGACCCCGCCGCTGTGAAAGGCGATGGTGAGCGTCCCGCCCCCATAATCCACCGCCGCCAAGTTGGATGATTGAACTGCTGTCATCGTGCCATGACGATGCGTCTGGCGCGAAAAACTGTCATTCCGGGTCAGGTTCCGATTTCTTCCGATTTGTTCCGACTTCTTCCGACCGCGCCCCGGAGCGCAATGAAGCCACGCCGCCGGGTGTCGAAGAGGAGCTTGTATTCGTGGCGGTGCTTCAAGTCATCGAACGCTTTGCATGGATTTCCATAGCCCCCGCAGGTCTTTAACAACTCGTCATCTTTGGTGCTCAATGCGGGCAGGCCTTTCGCGTGTGCTTCGTGAACCAGCCGCACGATGTCCGGAAGAATGCCTCCCAGCGTCACCGCCTCCCCATCGCCGATCCGAATCGCGGTCAACGTCGCATCATGAATCCAGCCGCACGTCGGGCAAGCGCCGGCCTCTCTCTTTTGCGTCGGCCCCACCTGGATCTGCTCCAGTTCCCAGCCCGGCGGCAGGGCGTCGGCCATGCTTTTAATCGTGGCGCTCCGGTTCTCCGGCCGCCACGCCGCCGCAGGTACCTTGATTTGTGAGTTCACGGTCAAAATGACCGAGTCCTCAGTTTGCGCCTTGGGAATGAGCTTGTCGGTGAGCTGATCAACTGCGCCGAACAATCCCTCCCACAGCTCCATCCGGTCCTTCCGGGGCCACTTGGCCGGGCCGTTCTCAAAAGCCAGTCCGATCGTTATGGGGAAGTAGGCCTTCTGCGCGTCATGATCCGCGAGCAACGGATTTATGAGAAAGACCAGCGACATCTCAATCTTCCGGCCGTTCACCTCGCCGCTGAATCCGATGCGGGGGATGTCCATCTGTTGGTCCAGCTTGGCCAACTGCGCTGCTGCCTTTTCCGAGATGGGTTCGCCGTCTTCAAATTCCATGTCGCCGTAATCAACGTAGGCTCCGCCAATCGCAAAAGGCCGGACCATCTGCTCAAAGGCTTCCCTTCGCGCCTTCTTGCTCTTGATGGCTTGGAGTGCTTCGGCCAGGGGCAGCGGCAGGATGGGCCGGCAATAATTGTTCTTTATCTCGTACCACACTCCGTTGGTGTAGGCATCCAGGGCCTGCACGTTGAGTTGTTGCACCATGATCTCCGTCAGGGTCTGGAGCGTACGCTTCCGGCCCGCCGTGTTCTTCGTCGAGACTTTTCCGTAGATGATCCCGCACCGGAAGACGTCGGCGTCGGTCGAGGCCGTCCAATCCCACTCCACCGGGTAGTGCAGTTCCACCAAGGGATTGTCCCAGGTGATTTGGGATTCGCGGCTCTGCTCGATGTAATGCTTCAGGCTCTTGAGGCTCCATTTGATCAGCGACACCAGCACTTCGGTCCGCCAATGGGGATGTTCCTTTTCGATGGCGCCTAACCCGCATTGCAGCGCCGCAACATGCTTCTCAAAAGGCTTCCCGCCCGCCTGGCCCGTGCCTCGCGCTTTTACTCCGCCCGCCATAACTCACTTCACCTCAAACACCTTCAACACCTCATCCCCGTAATGATTGATCACCTTGATGGCGATCTTGCCGCTCTTGGGTTTGTCGAAGGGGCGGCTCACGGTGGAATAAAGCGATGACCACGCCGCTTCGTCAATCTCCGCCCGCAACGCCCTCTTCAATTTCTCGTATGGCTCGTCCGCGCCGGTGAAGTAGGCGTGGCGGACGAAGAAGCTCTCGCCGTTGTATTCCGTGTCAATGAACCAGCAGGCGATGTCGTCCGTGCTGCTGTTGCGGATCTGGCCGGTCGTCGGATCGTAGATGTCCACGCCTTTGATTTCGGCGGTGAGCTTGCCGTCCTTCTGCTTCTTGATTTCCACGTCCGGCTCGCCGAAGACCATGAAGAGGTTGCCCGCGCCGGTCTTCTTCAACAGTTCGTCGCCCATCGCGAGGTCGGGATTCATGCGCGCGGGCACGACGGCGAGTTTGCCGTAGCGTTTCACTTCCTCGGAAACGTGCGGGTCAAAGGCGAAGCCGCAGACGATGAGCAGGTCAAACCCCACGCCTTGCACGGCTTCCTTGGCCGCCTCCTTCACCAGGTCCGGGCCGACCGTGCCGTGTTCCGGGCCGATGCACACGGCGGCGCGGCGCGTTTTTCCTTCACTCGTAGCAGCCGAGGTCACGAGGCTCTGACTATCCGGGGAAGAAGTTTGAGCCTCCTTATGTCGGCTGCTACGAGAGTCGGAGGCGTCGCGCTCCGTGTAAGTTCCCACCGCATGAATCCAGGTTCCGGCGAAGGGTTCGAGGGAATCGAATTTCAGCCGCTCCTCTTTGCGCGTGTTCTGGATGCCGGCTTTGCGGAGGTTGTCCAGAATCATCGTGGTGAAATCGTGATGCTGGCGGGCTTCCTGCTCGGAAACCGTGCCGTCGCCGTTCGCGTCCGCCGAAAGGAAACGATGCGGCGAAAGGCTCTCCACCGTGAACGGGCCGGTGACGCGGAGGCGTTTGTTGTCTTCGTAAGGCTGGTCGTAGAGCAACTCCGTGTCGGCGCGGCGGGCGATGGCGGCGTCAATCGCCTGCTGACGCTCGCGGCGAAGTTTCCAAAACTCTGAGTGCTCCTTTTCAACCGGCGTAGCAGCCGAGGTAACGAGACTCTGACTATCCGGGGAAGAAGTTTGAGCCTCCTTACGTCGGCTGCTACGAAGTTCAGGGGGCAACTCGCGCGGAACTTCCCATTCCTGCCAATTCTTCCTGGCGGCTTTGTTCAATGCGGCGAGTGCCTTCTCAATCTTCGGGGCGAACTCGGCGTGAATGGAATCAATCTCCTCGTTGTTGGCGATGGCTTTGAGCGTTACGTGCGGCACGCGCTTGTAAATGAAACCGCGTTTGATGTCGCCTCCGGTCTTGATGGCCGGCGGCAACTTGCCGGCCAATTCCGATTCCTTCCTCAAACCGTCAGGTGAATCGGCGAGCAGGTAATACGGAAACTTGGCGGCCATCAATCGCGTGCGCGCCAGCGCGACGGCGACGCGGCTGGTGTCGCACGTTATCCAACGCCGCCCACAATCCTCCGCCACAACAGCAGTCGTCCCACTGCCACAAGTCGGGTCGAGCACCAAGTCGCCAGGGTCGGTCGTCATCAAGATGCACCGCTCGACCATCTTGATGCCGGACTGGACCACATAAACCTTGTCTGTGGCCGCACCGACGTCGTCCCAAATGTTGTTGATGGCAAATGCCGGAAAATCGTCGATGCGTCGCACATATGCGGGAGTTTCTCCAGATAAAGCCAGTCGCCCCGCAAGGCGAAGACGTTCAATGCCTTCGCGGTGCGTCTTCCATTCACCCTTGCGCGGGAGATATTCCTTACCGTTGATTTTGAT
>JAYVWQ010000268.1:0-3806 GCA_043785945.1 Akkermansia sp. | reverse complement strand
GGCGCAACACGCGGTGCTCGTCGGAACCTTTCTTAAAGCGCAGCCCGCCTTCGTGCGGCACCTGCGTGGTGGGTTTGAGGAGCAACAGGCTTTGCTCCGGCTCGATGCCATTCACGCGCCGCGCGGCGGCATCGCGCGTGAGGGCGATCCAGTCCAGTTCAGGGTCTTGGGAACGGAGGGAAAGTTTGAAGCCGCCCTTGCCATACTTGTTGCCGTGGCAGGTACCGAGGCTGCACCCGGCCTTGGACAAAACGGGCACCACGTCGTTGCGGAAGGAAACCGTGTCCGCCGCCCGCGCACCCGCGAAGGCAAGAAACCCGCCAAGCAAAATGAAAGTGAACCGGCGCATGAGTGGTAAATGGACTTTGCGGGACGGGGGAAATTCAAGGCAAGCGCGGAAGCTGAAGCGGCGGGAAAGCCGATGATTTAATACTGCCATCTTCACCTTCCTTGCCTTCGCGTCCTTTGCGAGACATCCACCTTCAATCATACCTCTGCGCCGCCGCCTGAAGCAGTTCCTTGATCGTGGCGATGTGGCTGGGCGTGAAAGGCTTGGTGCGGTCGGCGCGGCAATCGAAGGCGCGGCACATCTCGGCGGCCAGCGGTTCAGAAAACGCGAAAGCGAGGATGACGCGATCAGTCGGAAGGTTGTTGAGAAAGCCTTGCAGGTTCCGCTCCAGCGCGGCCCCGAACGTCCCCACGGTAAAGGCGTGTTCCGACTCGCTGTATTCCACCACCCACAACTCGAAGACGTTCATGGGCGGAAGATAATGCCGAGAAGAAAGGACGGAAACTGAATTGCGAACACGCACTTCATCGGCCGCATCTGGAGGGCGTGTGGCCCCCATCAAAAGGAGTCGCGGACCGCCGAGTCCGCTGTCCAGAACGCCGCGAAGCATCCAGCCTTGGGGGCCACACCAACGGCGGACTTAGCGGTCCGCCGCACCCACCGGCTCCGGCTCCACCCACTTGTTGTGTTCCTTAATCAGGTCCACCAACCGATCCACGGCCTCGACTTCGGGAATGTTGAACTTCACGGGCTTGTGCCCGACGTAGAGGTTGATCTTGTTGGGAGCGCCGCCCACGTAGCCGAAGTCCGCGTCCGCCATTTCGCCGGGACCGTTCACGATGCAGCCCATGATGGCGATTTTGACGCCCTTCAAATGGCTGGTGCGTTCCTTGATGCGGGCGGTGACGGTTTGCAGATTGAAGAGCGTGCGACCGCAGCTCGGACACGCGACGTAATCCGTCTTGAAGGAGCGGCAGCCCGCCGCCTGGAGAATGTTGAAGGCGAGCCGCAGCGATTGTCCGCCGCCCGCTTCGCCGCGCACGAGGATGGCATCACCGATGCCGTCCGCGAGGAGCGAGCCGATGACGACCGACGCGCGCAGCAAGGCAATCTTCGGCTCCAGCGCAGTGGCGGGGAATACGAGCAGATCCTTGAGCAGAATGGGATTGTTCACGCCCATCCGCTTGAGTTGCGCCGCGAGCAGACGGAAGGCGGTGATGGGCGGCAGGGTCACACCATCCTTCACGGTGATGAGCTGCGTGGAGCAATTCACGGAGAATTCCTGCGCGGGATCGACTTCGAGAATGTTCAGGTCTTCATAAACCGCCTCGGGCTTCACGTCGTCCTTGGGACGAATCTTCGGAGCAACTTTGTCGAAGGTGGCGCGGGTGACCACGACGCGGATCAACTGTTCGCCGCCGCACTTCACGTTGTCGTTCAGTTCGATCTCGGGGGTCTCGCGGCGCTCGAAGGCAAACGGGTCGAAAGAAAATTCCGAATGACGAATGGCAACTGACGAATTGGTCAGGGATGGAATCTGCGCGAGCAGATCGCTGCACACTTCGATCTCTCGCGGGCTGTCCTCGGTGAGCGAGACGCGAATGGTGTCACCAATGCCGTCGCAGAGCAGCGAGCCGATGCCGATGGCGCTCTTGATGCGGCCGTCCTCGCCCTCGCCGGCCTCGGTCACGCCGAGATGCACGGGGTAATTCCAGTCCGGCCCCAGTTCATGCAGCCGCGCCACGAGCAGGCGGTAGCACTCGATCATGACCTTCGGGTTGCTCGACTTCATGGAGAACTTGAAGTTGTGGAAGTCGTGCGTGCGGGCGATGCGGGCAAACTCCAGCGCGCTCTCGACCATGCCAAGCGGCGTGTCGCCGAAGCGGTTCATGATGCGGTCGCTGAGGGAGCCGTGGTTCGTGCCGATGCGCAGGGCGCGGTCGAGGCGCTTGGCTTCGAGCACGAGGGGCGTGAACTTTTCTTCAATGCGCTGGAGCTCGGCGGTGTATTGGTCGTCGGTGTATTCCTTGACCGCGAATTTTTTGGAGTCGGCGTAGTTGCCGGGGTTCACGCGCACCATCTCGACCCATTTGATCGCTTCCATGGCGGCATCGGGCTTGAAGTGGATGTCGGCAACAATGGGCACGAGACAGCCGCGCGCGCGAAGTTCGCGCACGATGTTTTCCAAGTTGGCCGCGTCCTTCACCGTGGGTGCGGTGATGCGGACGATCTGGCAACCCACGGCCACGAGGTCGAGGGTCTGCTGCACGGAGAGCGCGGTGTCCATCGTGTCGCAAGTGAGCATGGACTGCTTCACGACCGGATGGCTGCCGCCGAGAATGACGCCGCCGCGCGCGGGATCGCCGACGACGACTTCGCGCGTGGCGCGACGCTGGAAAACGTAGGGAGACTGGCAATAATTCATGTTGCTCGCACCGGCCACCACGGCCGGTCGGAAAAACTAAGAGCCGCGCGGAAGCGGGTCAATGTCGCATCACGGCGGACGGACTTCCCCACGCCGGTGCGGGCGCGAAATGAAATTGTGTTCAGCCGCTCGTTTGTTTTGCCAATTCACCGCGCCAGTGGTGAAGTTGCTCATGCACGGCTCCAAACGGCACGCATCACAAAAAATATCAGGCTCACTCCGCCCAGCGCCGAGGCGCACCACCCCCGCCCTGCTCTCTGGCTGGCTGGTCATCCTGACGCTGGGCTTGACCGCCAGCCTGGTCCCGGCGCAAACGGCCACCGTCACGAACCGGGCGCTGAAGCTGGACGGCAACGGCAGCTACGTCGCATTGCCGCCGGATATTTTCAAAGACCTCACGCAAGCCACGATCGAAGTCTGGGCCAAGTGGGCGGAGTTCGGAGCTTTCTCGCGCATCTTTGAGTCTGGAGCGGGCTGGCAGTCCGTCAGCCTGTTCAACCACTCCACCAATTCCGATCTGCGCTTCAACATCTACCCGCGCTACGCCAAGGCCGACCCATCGTCCATGTTCACCGCCACGGCCAAGGGGCTGCTGCGGAGCAACGAGTGGATTCATCTGGCGGCGGTCAGCGGACCGGGTGGCATGTTGCTCTACGCAAACGGGCGGCTGGTCGCGCAGCACACCAACACGACCAGCTTCGCGGACATTCATGTCACGCAGACCAACCTGCTCGGACGAGGACTGGCGCGAAACCCGACGGACCGCGACTTCCGTGGTGAGATCGACGAATTGCGCGTCTGGGATCACCGGCGCTCGCTGGCGGAAATCCGGGAGAGTATGTTCAAACGATTGACCGGCACCGAGGAGGGTCTGACGCATCTGTGGAATTTCGATGACGGCACCGCAAATGATTCGGGACCAAACTTTCATCACGGCAAGCTCATGGGCAAAGCGCGCGTCGGCCGAGTCGATCTGGATCTCGCCATTGCCGTGATCGCAACTCCCCCGCCGCATTTGCCTCCGGTCGTGGCGGCGAGCACCAATCTTCCACCGCCCATCGCCGCCATCGCCGTTCCTGTCGTGGTGACTGC
>JAYVWQ010000267.1:0-5440 GCA_043785945.1 Akkermansia sp. | reverse complement strand
GCGCCGTTTTTTTGTTTTGAAAGGGTGATGCGCCCGCCAACTTCGCGTCCGGTGCGCTAACCAGCTTGACCGCGCCGATGCCGCCGGGGTTCCAGTTGGTGAAGAGAATATAGACCTCGCGATCCCGGCCCGTGCCGCGCACATACCAGGCCGCGTCGTGAATGTGATCGGCCAGTTCGTAGCCGAGATCTTCCTTTACACGGATGATGCTCACGATGGTCTTCTTCTTGAGGTTGATGATGTAGATCGGTCCCTTGGTGGCTTTGCCGTCCGGGCCTTTCGGTCCATCCAAGCAGGGGGCCAGCGCGTAGTCGTCCCACAGGTCCACATCACAGATGCTGCTGCCGGAGGGCAGGCTGTAAGACTCCCGCCACAGATCTTTTTTGTAATCGTATTCCTTGATGACGCCTTCAGGCCGCGCCGCGAGGTAGAGAGTCTTGTGGTCGCTCTTGGTGATGCCGTGGGGTGTGCGGGAGAATTCCTTGCCGCCGATAAACGTGCCGTCGTAGGCGAAGGGATCGGTCGTGGCGTGCATGAACCACTGGCTGCCATAGCCGTCGGTGACATAGACATTCTTCGCGTCGATGAAGGCCGCATCCGTGGGGGCGAAAGCCGCCTTGCCTTTGTAGGGGCCGTCGGGCCGGCCCAGCACTTGCGCGGTTTTGAAACTGGTGTCGGTCAAGTACACCTCGCCCTCGGCGTTGTCCGTCGCGATGACGAGCGGGAGCTGGCCCCGGCGCGGCAGCAGGTCCGCGCCATGCAGATTGCCACTGGTGAATTTCGGATCACCCTTCACGACCCACGACTGCGTGAGCTTGTTGCTGAACGCCACCCAGCCGACTTTTTCCAAGCCCCAATAAACCAGGTCGCGCTCGCCATCAATGATGATGGTGCCGTGCGCGCCTTTGAGAAACGGCTTGGTCTCCTCGGGCGTGGGCACGAGGTTTTTGGCGGCGGCAAATTTCCAGAAGCCCTGGCCCGTCACGGCCACGCCTTCCTGGGCCGGGGCGGGTTTTTTCACGGGGCCGCTGGTTTCAATGGCGATTTTCAGCGGGGTCGCGCGATTGGTGCTGCCGTGCAGGTGTTGGAATTCCACCTCGTGCGCGTGGGCGGCCAGCGTGGTGGCGAAGCCGGCGACGGCGAGGCGGCAAAGATATTTTGGTTTCATGCGTGCGCCGAAGTTCCACGAAGGGGACGCCCCGCCGCAACTTCATTTTGTCGGCGAAACGTGCCGCTAGTGGGCCACAGGCCGGGGTTGGGACGGAAAACAATGCCGGGTCCAGCCTGCTGACCCTGGTGGCTTTTTTTTGCCGATGCCAAACCGTTAGCAGGTGGTGGATGTGTTTCTCCGCTCGCGCCGCCGGGCTTTTCCAAGCACACTTCTCCCACGCGTGAAGTGTTTGCTCCCCATCGTTCTGTGCTTGTCGCTCCTCCGGCCCCTGAGGGCGGAGAAGGCTCCGAATCTTTTCCGGGTCCGGCGCGTCGTGGATCTGGCGGGGCAAAGTCATCAGCTCGGCGCTGCGCCTGGCACCAAGGTGGTGGTGCTCGTTTTTCTTGGCCCGGAATGTCCCATCTCGCAGCGCTACGTGCCGGAGTTGAACCGTCTGGCGGCCGGGCAGGGGACCAACGGTTTGGAATTTTACGGCGTGGTGTCAGGTCAGTCCGCCCGTCGCGAGGAGGCCGCCAGGTTTCAAAAGGAATATGCGATCCAGTTCCCAATGCTCTTCGACGAAGGCTCGTTGCTGGCCCGTTGGTTTCGCCCGACGCATGTGCCGGAGGCGTTCGTGCTCAAGTCCGATGGGGACATTGTTTATCACGGGCGCATTGATGATGGCTACGCTTCCCCTGGCCGTCCGCGGGCCGTGGTGCAGCAGCGCGAACTGCGCGAGGCCATCGCCGCCGTGCGCGCCGGCCAGACGCCCGCTCGTGTTTATGCGCGGCCCGTGGGGTGTTACTTCGAGTGAAGTTTGAAGGAAACAGGCTGCGCCGGAGAAAAATAAATTGGCGGAGAGAGTGAGATTTGAACTCACGGTAGTGTTACCTACGCACGCTTTCCAGGCGTGTGCCTTAAACCACTCAGCCATCTCTCCGCCCAAAGTAAAATCAGGCTTTTTCGCTAAAACCTGCCGCCTAAAAATTGACAACCTGATGCGGTTTTCGTGAAGGACAATCCAGAATTGTCCCCATCAGTCTGTCAAAAAAACGTCGGTGGTCAATTTGGTACGCTACGCTCCGTCTGGCAAGTTCTTTGCGCGATTCAAGGTGCTAGACATCGGACTTGACGGCCCGCCGATGCCGAGCTTCGCCGGGAGCACCAGCGAGGAACAGCGCGGGGAAATGGTCTCGTTCATCGCAGAACTCCAGCGCGACCTTGGGAAGCGAGACTCAGCCCATCCTTCACTGTGGCGTTGCATCCCCCAGTCTTTCGATCTGCCCGCCCCATCGGCAAAAAGTGGAATGTTTTTCGCAATTCCCGGTAAGCGCGTTCCACCATACGGGAGCATTGTCCTCGTGAATGGAACAGCGGGCGACGTTCGCCCGGCTTAAGAAATCGGGAAACAATCAACACAGGAAAATTTATGATCGGTGAAATCGTCGTAGCTCTCTTCGTGGCCGCAATCGTCGGCAGCTACATGACTCTCGTGAACCGAATGCTGCGCTCGGACGAATACTGGAGTGAATCAAGCATGGTGAAATCGCCCGCGAACGACCCGGCACCGGTGCATAACGTCGTGACGGCATCGCCGGTTCACGCATAGCGCAAGCACCACAATCGACGGGGCGCGCTCCTCGTTGCCCGAGAAGCGCTGGATGCGCCCGAATAGTGATGTTGCAAATGCAAACGCTTCTCTTATCCGAACGGTGTGAGCAATGGGGGGCACGACAACTCCAGCACGTCGGCAACACCGCACCCACGAGACCGCGGGAAAGAACGGAGTTGCGTCGCGTGGCCTTCTATGACGAACGGGATGAAAAACCTGCCGTCCCGAATAGATACCGCGCTGTCGAATCGCGGGAGTACCGCAATTGGGGAATCAACGAATAACTACGCAGGTTTCTGCGACTCGACCCAACGCACGGCGAAGCGGATCAATTCCGGCGCGGTCCCGACGTTGAGCTTCTGTTTGATGTTCACCCGATGGACTTCAACGGTCTTGGCGCTGACGCGAAGTCTGGCCGCAATATCTTTCGTGCTGAGTCCCCCGCCGATGAGTTGGAAGACTTCGAACTCACGATTAGTCAATTGCTCGACCGGGGATGAACCTTCCGGACGATGGCCTGAGAACGCATCAAGGATTCTCGCAGAGATTTTGGAGCTGACGAAAGTCTGGCCGCTCAACACGTGCCGGATCGCTTCCAAGAGTTTCTTACCGCCCTCTTGCTTCATCACGTAGCCGGGCCGTGACGGTGCGCCGCAACGGTCAGGAAATCCAACGCCTCACCCTCCCGGCGGATGCGCCCCCACGCGGCACCCTCGGCCTGCGCCCGGCGGGTGGTGCGATGGAGTTCATGAACCTCTACGCGCGCGAACTGTGAAGCGGGGCCACGTCGGCATGGAACGGGAGTAAATGTTTCCCATCAGCGCCAATTAGCGTCCATAAGCGGTAAAAAATTCTGTCTCCACAAAATCCTTGGCCGGATTTGGCCGGCCCGGCTGTTTAGTCAGTGACCTGCAAAACCAGAGCGACAGCAGCGAGGGCACGAGGTCGTTACGACATCCGTTGATCGCACCACATGCGAAAGCGGTGTCGCGCTCCGTTAGTCACCGCAGTCCAAATTTCCCCGCGCTGGGACGGACTCCGGCCCGCTCTCTGGCCTTACTCCACGGTCACGCGATAAAAGCGCTGGGGTGCGACCACATCTTCTTCGCAAGAAGCCAGCGGGCCGTTGAGGATCACGGGGTCAGGCAGCTCGCTCCAGTCGCCTTCGTGAACTTTTGAACGCGCATAGACCCGGTAGGTCCTTCCAGGAAGGGCCGTCCATTGCAGCCGGACTTTTCCCGCGCCGGTCTGTATGGCCAGCACCGGCGGCGGCTTGATGACGATGATGCTCAAGCTCGCCGCCGCGCTGGTCGCCGTTCCGGCCCCGTTGGAAGCGGTCACGGAATACTGTCCCGCGTGCGCCCGCGTGAGATTGGTGAGGGTGAGGTTGGAGGAAGTGGCCGAGGGAATCTCCACGCCGTCCTTGCGCCAGCGGAAGGCAAGCGGCCCCGTGCTTTGCGCCCGCGCGCGAAACGTGACGGTCGCACCTTCGCCCGCCGTCTGGCTGACAGGCGGCAACGTGATAACCGGAACCGAATAAGGAGAGTGGGTGACGGTCAGTTGATAAAAGGCCACGCGCGAGCCTTCCGTGTCCGGCCCCTCATGGTCGGCGCAGTAGGAGCCGGCCTTGAAGTAAAAGTTTTGGTTGGTCCAGGCAGGATTGATCTGCGCGATGTCCACGCGTTGAGTCGCGCCATTGGCGGAGACGGTCAAAACGGCTTCCGAGAATTGAATCCGGTAGGAAATCACCTGGTTCAATCCGACGTTCGTCAGCGGGAGGTAAATGCTGCCATACACCGCCGGATTCGTCCGCACCTGGAGCTGAAGAAGTCCGTTGTCGTAACGCAGCAGGCAGAGTACGGGGGCAATGTTGAGATAGCCGTGAATCTGGCCGATCCAGAACTGGCCGCTGCTGGGCACCTGGAGAATTTTGCATTTGGCATCAAGGACATGCGTGCCCCGGAAGGTCCAGTTGGGCGAGTTGTCGCCGGAGTTGATCTGCTCGCGCAATTCCGTGCGCGGGTTGTCGGAATTCGTCGTCGTGCCGCCGGTGACGGGCGTGTAAAAAACCATCGCTCCGTCCCCGCCAGTGTAGAATCAGTTCGCGTTGGTATAACCGCCTTTTAATTTCGAGTAGCTGATCGTGGAAGCAGCCACGTCCGGCAGCGTCAGATACCAATGGCTGAGATCAAAATTCTTTCCCGGCGGCCAGCTTGGATTCAGCGCGTGGGCGGGAAACGCCAGCGCCAGCAAAAGGACGGGAAGAAGAAATGACACGCCCAGCCCGGACTGATCGGGAGCAAACCGGCGCACGCAGGGGGCGTGCTCGCAGGGGTCGTGAGTTTTGCATGGGTCAGTCTTTCTGATTAAAACTGTGGCCGCGTGGAACCGCCCGGGTCCGCACCGCTGAGGGCGAGATTCTTGCGCTCGGCTCAGTCCGTCAAAGATATTTTTCACGGTCCCACTCCCATGGACGCTGCCGCTCAGGGCATCTGCTTGATGAACTCATCCGCGCGCTGGATGGAGACCGGCTCGCCTGTGAGAGACGTGACGCTTCGACCACGAACCTGCCACTCCGTCTTGGCGCAAACCTCGCCCAGTGTCTTCACGAAGCGCTGGCGATCCCAATCATCCTGGAAGATCGACTCCGCCGGTCGCCACGATTCAGGACATGATAA
>JAYVWQ010000266.1:0-10485 GCA_043785945.1 Akkermansia sp. | reverse complement strand
CGCGACGGGCTGAACGCCCTCGGCACTTTCCCGGCGCAGGTCTTCCCGCTGCCCGGCTTCGACCGTTGCTGGCCGAATGACGCCGTGGCCCGCGAGGCTCTGGTGCGCTGGGGCGAGGTGCAGATGCCGGGTGATTTCGCCACCTACCATCTCTGGGTCAGCGCGGTGAACTCCAACCGCTGGCACATCCGAGCGCCGCTGAACAACACGCCGATGGACGGCACGTTCGTCTATAACAACTCGCGCGTGATTTACGACGCCCTGCCGCTCTTCTCCGGCAGCCCGTGGCATCGCACCAATTCCACCACCGGCCCGGCCGGACCGAACCGCGTGGATTACGTCATGAGCTTTCCCGGCGACGACGCCCTGCTGGGCAGCACCGACTTTGTGCTCAACAACCCCGGCAATCCCGACATCAACACCGTGAGCGATCAAAGCGCGGTCGCGGAGCAGACGGTTTATAAAATTTTTGAGGGCCTTGGACTGCCCAACAATCACCGGCGCAACATCCACTTCTTCGTCAACGGCAGCCAGCGCAGCACCGTTTATGAGCGGCCCGGCAATTTCATCTTCGAGGACTCGCAGCAGCCCAATGGCGACATGATCGCCGAGTGGTTCCCCAACGACGCGGGCGGCAACCTCTACAAGGTCGAGGACTGGTTTGAGTTCGAGAACAATGGTTTCGACATCAGCGCCTACAACGACGCCGACATGGAGCGGCGCATGACCACGATCAACGGCGTGCCCACCTTCGTGCCCGGTCCGTACCGCTACATGTTCCGCAAGCGCTCCGTGAACGTGGGCAACTCGGCCAATGACTACTCGCAAATCTTTTCCCTCATCGAAGCGGCCAGCCCGTCGGACAATCCGACCAACGCGGTCATTGACCCCGATCTCTTCAGCACCATCGCGGACTGGGAGCAGTGGATGCGGCACTTCGCGGCCCATCGCACGGTGGGCAACTTCGACAGCTTCGGTTGGGATCGCGGCAAGAACGACTACCTCTACAAGAGCGCGACCAACGGCTTCGTCCACATGCCGTGGGACATCGACTACAGCCTCGGTCTGGGCCGCCCGCCCACCGAGCCGCTCTTCGCCTCGAACGATCCGCGCGTGCGCGCCATGTTCAACACGCCCGCCATCGTGCGCGCCTACTGGCGGGCCTTCGACGAGATCGTCAACGGGCCGTTCCGCAACGCCTACCTCGATCCGTTCATCGACGCGCGGGTCAATGCCCTGCTGGCCAACAACATCAACATCGACCTCGATGCCGTGGCCCGGATCAAAAATTACATCACCGACCGCCGCGCGTATCTGGTCAGCCAGCTCGCGACGGTGGCGGTGCCTCTCGCGGTGGATGGGGCGACCAGTTTCAGCACCCCGACCAATCTCTACACCCTGACCGGCACCGCGCCGGTGGGCGTGAAAACGATCACGCTCAACGGCGTTTCCTATCCGATGACGTGGCTGAGTGCGACGAGCTTCGTCATGCGGGTCGTGCTGCAACCGGGCTTCAACACGCTGACCCTCCAGGGCTACGACCGTTACGGCGTGGCCATCGTCGGGGCCACCACGGCGGTGTCCGCCGAATACACCGGCCCGGTCCCTGATCCGTTCAGCGCGCTGGTCATCACCGAGATCATGTATGCGCCGTCCGCGACCGGCGCGCAGTTCGTTGAGATGGTGAATCGCTCGGAGTTGAACTTCGATCTCTCTGGCTGGCGCTTGGACGGCGTGGGACTCACCTTCCCGCTCGGCTCCATCGTGACCAACGGGCAGACCCTCTTGCTCGCGCAAAACCGCGCCATCTTCGCCTCCACCTATGGCAACCGCCCGGTCTTTGCCGTCTTCAACACGGCCCTGACCGGCGCGCAGACGCTGGCCCTCATCCGCACCAACGGAACGTGGCGCGGGGACGTGGTGGATGCGGTGCGTTACGAAGCCGGCCCGCCGTGGGTGGTCGCGGCGGCGGGGCAATCGCTCCAGTTGATCGATGCGGCCCAGGACAACAGCCGGCCCGGCAACTGGGCGGTCAGCACCCTCGTGCCCGCCACGCCGGGCGCGACCAATTCCGTGGCCACCACCCTGCCCCCCTACGACGCGCTGTGGCTGAACGAGGTGCAGTTCCTCAGCTTCTTCGGCCCGCTGGACAACGCCGGCGACGCCGAACCGTGGCTGGAGCTTTACAACGCCGGCGCGACCCCGATCGCGCTCGACAACTATTTCCTCGCCGACAATGTCACGACCAACCTCACGTCGTGGGCCTTCCCGCCGGGCATCACGCTCGCGCCCGGCGAATACAAAATGATCTGGGCCGATGGAGAACCGCTGGAAGCCACCGCGACCGATCTGCACACCAGCTTCCGGCTGGTCGAGAGCGGGAAACTGGCGCTCGTGCATGTGACCAACAGCGTGACGGAGATCGTGGATTATCTCGCGTGGAACCGGCTGGGAGCGAACCTCAGCTACGGCAGCTTTCCCGAGGGCCAGCCCGTTTTCCGTTTCAATCTCGAACACCCCACCCCCGGCACGACTAACGCCGCGCGGCCTGTGGCCGTGTCCATCAACGAGTATCTGGCCAGCAACGGCACCGGCTTGGCCGACCCGGCGGACGGCGATCGTGATGACTGGATCGAGCTGTTCAATGGCAGCGGCCAGAGCGTGGACCTCGGCGGCTTTTATCTGACCGACACCACGACCAACTTGATGAAGTATCTGATCCCGAAGAACGGCCAGTATCGGATTCCCGCCGGCGGTTATCTGCTCGTGTGGGCCGATGACGAAGCCAGCCAAAACAGCCCCGCCCGCGCCGATCTGCACGTCAACTTCAAGCTGCCCACGGCCGGCGGTTACATCGGCCTTTTTACGCCGGACGGTCTGACCCCGGTGGACACACTCACCTTTGGCCCGCAAACCGCCAACGTCAGCGAAGGCCGTTATGCCGACGGCTCCTATCAGCGCTACTCCATGAATCGCCCCACGCCCCGCGGACCCAACGCCATTCCCGGCTACAATTCCGCGCCGCGCTTCCCGGTGGTCACGAACCAGTTCGTCAGTCCCGGCCAGAACATCACCGTCAACTTCCGCGCCACCGATCCGGACGCCAACCCCATCATCTATGGCACCAACAACACCTACACCGGCGTTTCTCTCTCGGGCGGCGGCAATATCCTCTGGCGGGTTCCGACCAATCAGCCCCTCGGCAACTATCCCTTCACGGTCACCGCCACGGACAATGGCGTCCCCCCCCTCGGCGACACCCTCAGCTTCGTCATCACCGTCCGATCCATCGCGGGCGCGACCAACGCGGCCAATCCGGTCGGCCCGCTCCTGCGCTCGGTGGCCCGCTTCGACGGACAGGCCACCTTCACCATCGAGACCACGGCCGGCCGCACCTACCGCGTGCTCTACAAGGATGACTTGAACGACCCGATCTGGTTGCAACTCGGCCCCGACTTCGTCGCGGCCAACACCACGGCCAGCCTCACCGACGGCGTGCTCATGCCGCGCCGGTTCTACAAAGTGGTGCAGGTGAATTGACGCCCGCGCCGGCGTGCAAGGGGGGGGCGCGGCGCTCCGCGCGCGCCGTGGAGCGGAGAGGCGTGTCGGGTTGACCAAAAGTTGAACCGGCACGAACCGCTCATTCCGTCTCGCCTTGTCCCGCCTCACCCAGGCGCGCGCGGAGCGACGCGCCCCACCAGCAACGTCATCGCCCCGCTGCGGAGTTACGCCAAGAATTTGATTGTGCCGCGCCCCGCGCCCGGTCGTCATCTGCGCATGACTCCTGAATCACGGCTCGCTGAATTGAAGCTCGAACTGCCGCCCGCGCCCCAACCGATGGGCGTCTATAAGCCGCTCGTCGTCACCGGCAATCTGGCTTACGTGTCCGGCCACGGCCCGCTGTTGTCCGACCAGACTCTCATGGTCGGGCGCGTGGGCAGTGAGGTGGATGCCGCCTTCGGCAAGGCCGCCGCGCGTCAGACCGGACTCGCCATTCTCGCCACCCTGCGTGCAAATCTCGGCTCCCTGGATCGCGTCAAGCGCGTCATCAAAGTGCTGGGCATGGTCAACTGCACGCCGGACTTCCGCGATCACCCCGCCGTGATCAATGGCTGCAGCGAGTTGTTCCGCGACGTGTTCGGTGCGGACCACGGCATCGGGGCCCGCAGCGCGGTGGGCCTGGGATCGCTGCCGGGCAACATCTCGGTGGAGATTGAAGTCATCTTCGAGATTCAATGAAACCGTGGATGAACCTGCATCAGGTAGGGCGCGGTGTCCTCACCACGCCGGGCCACGAACACAAAAGCGCGCCTGCCCCGGCGAACGCCTCACCCCGGCGCGCTGAGGACAGCGCGCCCTACCAGTCATGAGCAAGCCTTGGTACGAAGTTAACAACCTTCACAACGTTCCTTCACCGGCTCTGCTCATCTACGTCGAGCGCGTCGAGGAAAATTTGCGCCGCATGATCGCTCTCGCGGGCGGCACCGAGCGGCTTCGCCCGCACATCAAAACGCACAAGATGACGGAGGTCATGCGGCTGCAACTCGCGCTCGGCATTACGAAATTTAAGTGCGCCACCATGGCGGAAGCCGAGATGGCCGCGCTGGCCGGAGCTGAGGACGTGTTGTTGGCCTACCAACCTGTGGGACCGAACATCGACCGGTGGCTCGCACTCTCCGCGCTCCATCCAAGCGTGCGCTTTAGTTGCCTCGCCGACAACGCCGCGTCCATCAATGCGCTAGCCGAGGCCGCAGCTCGCGCCAAAACGCGGCTTGAAGTAATGCTCGACCTTGATGTCGGCCAGCACCGCACCGGCGTCGCGCCCGAGGCGGCGTTCGATCTCTACCGACTCATCGCCTCGCGGCCCGCGCTCACGCCCGGCGGCTTGCACGCTTACGACGGCCACATCCATGACACCGATGTGGCGGAGCGCACCGCCGCGTGTGAAGCCGCCTTTGCCCCGGTCGCCGTGCTGCGCCGGAAACTGGAGCGCGCAACCTTTTCCGTTCCGCGCATCGTGGCCGGCGGCACGCCCACCTTCCCGATGCACGCCCGCGAGGACGACGTGGAGTGCAGTCCGGGGACATGCGTGTTTTGGGATGCAGGCTATGCGCGCATGTTTCCCGATCTCGATTTCCTGCCCGCCGCCGTCCTGCTCACGCGCGTTGTGAGCAAGCCTGCACCCAACCGCCTCTGCCTCGACCTCGGCCACAAAGCCGTTGCCTCCGAGATGCCGCACCCGCGCGTCGTCTTCCTCAACCTCGACGACGCCACGCCCGTGATGCACAGCGAGGAGCATCTCGTGATCGAGACGCCGCGCGCGGACGCCTTCGCCATTGGCGACATGCTCTACGGCCTCCCCTGGCACATCTGCCCGACCGTGGCCCTGCATAGCGAAGTGGTCCTGGTGCGCAATCATCAGGCTGAAGAGAGGTGGAAGGTGACGGCCCGGAGCCGCGCTTTGACGTTTTGATTTCGGGGCGCTCCCCCGACTTGTTTCCTCGTCGAATCACAATCCAGACTTCCCTTCGCGCGCCGCTTCATGGAACGCTCCCGCGCATCACATGAATCCCCACGATTGGAAATTGATCGCGCTGGCCCTCGCCGCCATCGGCGTGCTCGTGCTGCTGGTCACGCGGCTCAAGATGAACGCCTTCATCTCACTGGTCATCGCCTCGCTCATCGTGGGCGGCGGCGCGGTGCTCATGGATCAACAGGTCAAGGACGCGGGCGGCAAAATGGTTTCGTATTCGATGCGCGGCGTCATGGATTCCATCAAGGCCGGTCTGGGCGCGACGCTCGGCGGCATCGCGGCGGTGCTTGGTCTCGGCACGATGCTCGGCAAGCTGCTCGCGGAATCCGGCGGCGCGGAAGTGCTGGCGAAAAGATTCGCGGCCTTCTTCGGCCCGAAACGCATCCAGTGGTGCATCATCGCGCTGGCGCTGGCCGTGGGACTGACGACGTGGTTCGCCGTCGGACTGGTGCTGTTGCTGCCGATTCTGCTCACCCTCACGCGCGAGACGAAGCAGCCATTCCTCCTGCTCACGCTGCCCTTGCTCTCGTGTCTCTCCGTGATGCACGGCGTCATGCCGCCGCACCCCGGCCCCGTCATCGCGGTCGATTACCTGAAGGCCAACATGGGACTCGTGCTCTTCTGGGGTTTCATCGTCGGCGTGCCCACGGCCATGGTGGCGGGTCCGCTCTACGCGAAGTGGGCGGTGAAACACGTCGAGGCCAACCCGCCCCCCATGCCCGCGCCCGACCGGACGGACCCGGCGCTGCGCCTGCCCCGCTTCGGACTCACGCTCTTCTCCATCCTGCTGCCCGTGATGCTGATGCTTCTCGCTACGGTCGCGGAACTCGGGCTGCCGAAGGGAAGCACCGCGCGTGAAGTCGCCACCTTCATCGGCCACCCGACCATTGCGCTGCTCACCTCGGTCATCTTCTGCCTCTGGTCGCTGGGCACGAGCTGCGGTTACACGCTGCCCCGGCTGCTCAAGTTCACCGAGTCGAGCGTGGCGGCGGTGGGCATGACCATCCTGGTGGTGGGCGGCGGCGGCGGCTTCGCGCGCGTGTTGAGTGACAGCGGCGTGGCCGATTCCATCGGGCGCTTCGGCGAGACGCTCCATCTCTCGCCGCTGCTCTACGGCTGGCTGATCTCGGCCTTCATCCGCGTGGCCACCGGCTCGGCGACCGTTGCCATCACCACCGCGTCGGGATTGCTTGTGCCGATTGTCGCGATGCACCCCGAACTTTCACAGACCCACGTTGCGCTCATCATCGTGGCCATCGGCTGCGGTTCGCTCTTCCTATCACATCTCAACGACGCGGGTTTCTGGATCGTGAAGGACTGCCTCGGCCTCACCGTGACGCAGACCTTCAAGACATGGACGGTGTGCGAAACCATCGTGGGCATCGTCGGGATGCTCATTGCACTGGCCTGCTTTCACCTTGTGAAATGACGAATTCCGAATGACGAATGACGAAAGAAATCCCAAGCTGAAAGCGCGCGCGAGCGTTTTGGAATTTTGCCTTCGGGCTTCACTCGTCATTCGTCATTAAAAAATGCTTATCCTCGACGCCCATCTTGATCTTGCCATGAACGCGCTGGAGTGGAACCGCGATTACATGCGACCCCTCTCCGAGATTCGCGAACGCGAGCGCGGCCAAACGGACAAGCCGGACCGCGCGCGCGGCACGGTCTGCTTCCCCGAGATGCGACGCGGCGGCATCGGTGTGTGCGTGGCCACGCAGATCGGTCGCTACGTGAAGCTGGGCAATCCGCTGCCCGGCTGGCATTCGCCGGAGCAGGCTTGGGCGCAAACGCAGGGACAACTCGCCTGGTATCGCACCATGGAAGAGCGCGGGGAGTTGAAGCAGATTCGCACGCGCGGCGAATTGCAGGCGCAGGTTGAACTGTGGGGCCACCAAACTGATGGGCGCGTCTCCCTCTCCCCTCAACGGGGCGAGGGCCGGGGTGAGGGGTGGGAACTTGGCGGTGCCCCAGCCATTGCGGAAGTCTCTCGTCCGCACCACCCCTCACCCTCAATCCCTCTCCCCGTTGAGGGGAGAGGGAAGCCCGAAGATTGTCTGCCCATCGGCTACATCCTTTCGCTCGAAGGCGCTGACTCCATCCTATCCTTCAAACAATTGGAGCGTTCCTACGAGCAAGGCTTGCGCGCCCTCGGCCCGGCGCACTATGGCCCTGGCCGCTACGCGCAGGGCACCGACTCGACGGGGAAATTCCCCCCGCTCGGACGCGAATTGCTGCGCGAGATGGATCGCCTCGGAATGATTCTCGACGTGACGCATCTGACCGATGAGGAATTCTGGGAAGCGCTCGACCTCTATCAAGGCCCGATGTGGGCCAGCCATTCCGACTGCCGCGCCCTCGCGCCGCATCAGCGTCAACTGAGCGATGAACAAATCAAAGCGCTGGCCGAGCGCGGCGGCGTCATCGGGGCGGCACTGGATGCGTGGATGATGGTGCCGGGTTGGATTCGTCAGCAGACCACTCCCCAATCTGCCGGGCTGAAACTGGAGAAACTCGTCGAGCACATCGACCACGTTTGCCAGATCACCGGCAGCGCGCGGCACTCCGGCTTGGGCACTGATCTGGACGGCGCTTTCGGCACCGAGCAGACGCCGATGGATTTGGAAACCATCGCCGACCTGGCACGCGTTCCCGACTTGCTGCGCGCGCGCGGCTATGGGGAAGGCGATGTGCAGGCGATGGCGCACGGGAATTTTCTCCGCTTCTTGGGTAAAGCGCTGCCGCAGTGATGCCGACCGCTGGGGAAATATAGTGACGTGGGAGGCAACTCATCGCGTTCTCCCTCACCCTGGCCCTCTCCCCAGTGGAGAGGGAGTCACGATTTCCCGCCTCACGAACTTTTCGAGACGCTTGGATTCATCCCGTCGCGGGATGCGATTCTCCCTCTCCTTGGGGAGAGGGCCGGGGTGAGGGAGAACGTCGCGCCATCGTTTCGAGCACAGTTGAAACTGCGTTGTGAAGAAACGCGAACGCTCGCCGTTCAAACCGGACTTTGCGGCTGCATGGCCAGCGCGGCTTGGGCCTTGGCTTTCGCTTCCTCCGCACGGCGCATGATTTCATCGGGCGACGGCAGGCTCATCAACACCTCGGCCGGGATGTCGCCGGATTGCGCGAGTTTCACGAGGCACTTCTGCCGTTCGGTCAACGCCTTGTTCGCGTCGCGCTCCTTGCTGAATCGGGTCTGGGCGCGCTCGCTGCGCTGCCGAAGCATGGAATAAACATCGCCCCCCAGCAGCGCGCTGATGTCGATTTTCATCTTCTCGCGCTCCAAGTCTTCCGAACTGACGACATCGCCGTTGATCGGGCCGGACTTGTATTTGGGAAACATAATCGCGGCCTCGGGGCAGACGCGCGAGCAGGCCGGACAGTTGGTTTTGCAATTGTCCTCGTTCTGCGCCTGAATTTTTCCCGCGCCGTCCACGCCATAGACGCCGAACAGGCAGAAGCTCAAGCACTGCATGCAGTTCGTGCAGCGGTCGTAGTCGATGACGGGAAACCACGGTTTCCATTCGCCCTGCTTAACCGCGCCGGACTGAGCGCGCTCGGCTTCAACCGTGTCAGCGACTTGCTGCGCGTCGAAGCGGTCGAGGCTGCGGAAGCGCACTGATACTTTCCCGCCCGCGTCCTCGGCGGCGGGCGGATGCGCGCCAAATTTCCCGAGCACCAGCAACGAGGTGCGGTCCGCAGGCGCGACACTGCCGTGCGTGGTCGTGCGCGTGACGGCGTAGCCGCGCTCCAGCAAGGCGGTCAGCGAAGAGAAGCGTTCGTCGGCGTCGAGCGGTTGCGCACCATCGCCTTCATAGAAGACGACGCGGAGGGTGGATTGGTCTTTGAGGGACATAAGTCAGGCAACTGCTGCAGGGAGTTCGGCGGCGGATGGTTTGGTTTCCTTACCCGCCGGAAGATTGGGTTTCAATTCCTCGGAGAACAGCGCGGTCACGATTTCCTCTGCGCTCTGCACCCGCATGTTCAACACCTCGGTTCCGCTCACCGGCAGCGGCGCGGTGGCGGTATGGAAGAGCCACTTCACGGCGCGCGGAAAGCACGCGGCGATTTTGATGCTCTCACCCTGGGCGAGACGCTGCAGCGCCGGGTCTTTGCGGGCCGACATTTCGCACAGGTCAGCGACGGCCTCGAAGGACACGCCGGATTCGCAGAGCTGGCGCAAGACCGCCGCCTTCACCTCGGGCGGGACGACCTGGGCGTACTGGCAGTGGCAGTAAAGTATTCGCGGCGCGCTCATTGTTTTGGCGAGCCTACCGGCCTTGCGCGGAAGTGACAACGTGGTTTCACATTTCGCTGACGACGACGCACGGACGCGTATTCCAAAACCTTCCTTGCCAAAGGCGGGGGGCATTTTTACTTTCGCGCCCATGAATGACGGTCAGGCGTTGCAGTATGTGCCGGTGTTGATTTTGTTCCTCGTCGCGATGGGCTTTGCCTTCGGCACGCTGCTCGCTTCCGTCATCATTGGCAACCTCGTCAACAAGTGGCGGCGCAAGGACCAGCCCATCAAGGACACGGCTTACGAGTGCGGGATGTTGCCGGTGGGCGAGGGCAACACCCGCCTCTCGGTAAAGTTTTACCTCGTGGCCATGCTCTTCATCCTCTTCGACATCGAAGTGGTCTTCCTCTACCCGTGGGCCACGGTCTATCGCCAGATGCTCGCCGATGCCGCGACGCGCAACCTCATCTTCTTCTCCATGCTTTCGTTCCTCGGCATCCTCTTCGTCGGCTACATCTACGCGCTGAAGAAAAAAGCCTTCGAGTGGAAACGCTGACGTAGTTCCCGGAGCGTGACTGGACGCGCCACTGCTGTCCCGCACCAATAATTTATGATCAAATTCGGCACCTCGGGCTGGCGCGGTCTCATCGCGCACGACTTCACCTTCGACAACGTCCGCCTCGCCACGCAGGGCATCGCGGATTAC
>JAYVWQ010000265.1:0-8112 GCA_043785945.1 Akkermansia sp. | reverse complement strand
AAGGTGCTGGCGCAGGCGGGCGTGACGGCATGAGCGAATCCGCGGCACGCTGTCCCGCCTGTGGCTCGCCTCTCGCGGCCATCGACGGCCTGTGCCCGTCGTGCGTGGCTCGGAGCATGGCGGCGCTGCTTGGAACTGAACTGGGAGCGCCGGCTTCCAGCCGCCCGCACGATCTCGTCGAACGGAGGCCGGCGCTCCCCGGCTACGAACTCGGCGCGACGCTCGGTCGCGGCGGCATGGGGGAAGTGTTCCGCGCCCGGCGGCTCGCGGATGGAGTGGAAGTCGCGGTGAAGATGGCGGTGACGAATGGGACGCAGGGGACGGCGCTGGCGGAGCGACTGGCCCGTGAGGCGTCCGCGCTCAAGATGCTAGAGCATCCCAGCGTCCTGCGTGTGCTCGACTCCGGCACGACGGACGACGGGCGCTTTTTCCTCGTCACGGAACTCGCCACCGGCGGCGATCTCGCGCAGCGCCTTCAAGCCGGGCCGTTGCCGGTGGAAGAAGCGGTGCGGCTCTTCCGCGAAATCACCGCCGCCGTCGCCGCCGCGCATCGCGCCGGCATTCTCCACCGCGACCTCAAGCCCGCCAACGTGCTGCTCGATGCGGACGGCCATGCGCACCTCGCCGACTTCTCGCTCGCACGCCTGCTTCAGCCTGACGGCTCGCCCGCCTACAGCCTGACCGGTGGCGGCGATGTCTTCGGCACGCCCTACTATCTCGCGCCCGAAGCGCGGCGCAGTGTGGCGACGGCCGACGCCCGCGCGGACATTTTTTCCCTCGGCGTGCTGCTGCACGAGATGCTCACGGGGCGCGTGCCCATTGGTCATTACGTCCCCGCGTCGCGCGTGGTGAAAGTTTCTCCGGCGGTGGACCAACTCATCGCGCGCTGTCTCGCCGAAAATCCCGCCGCGCGCCCGGCAGATGCGGAGTCTTTGTTGAAGGAGTTTGAAGTCGCACTGCGCGCGCGCCGCCCACTGGCGAGGCGGCTCCTCTACGGAATTGTTGCCGTGGTGTTGCTGATCGGATGCGACCTTCTGTGGCAGGCGCAACATCCGCAAGAGTCTGTGGCGCGAAAACATTCAGCCAGCCAGCCAGCGGGGGCGACGCGGGCGCGTCCGTGGATCAATTCCCTCGGCATGAAATTCATCCCCGTGTCGGACACGAAAGTTTTGTTCAGCGTGTGGGAAACACGACGGCAGGATTTCGAGATATTTGCCAGCAATGCCTCGCCGTTCATCGCCCGGCCCGACGCGCGCTGGCGCCATCCGCCGGGCGCGAGCGGCCCGACGCATCCGGTGAGCGGGGTTGATTTCCCGTCGGCCCGCGAGTTCTGCGACTGGCTGACGAAGCAGGAGCGCGCCGCCGGCCTGCTTGGCGAGGGTGACGAATACCGCCTGCCGACGGACGAGGAGTGGAGCCGCGCGGCGGGCCTGCCCGAAGAACCCGGCGCGACGCCCGAGGAACGCGAAGCCGTGATGATCCGCGAGCGCGGTTATTTCGCCTGGGGCCGCACCCTGCCGCCGCCGGAAAACATCCCCGCCAACTTCGCCGGCACAGAAAGCCTCGGCCCCGGCAACCGTTCGCAACTCCGTCATCGCGACGCCTGGCCGACGACCGCGCCGGCGGGAAGTTTTCCGGCTAACGAATTTGGCCTGTTCGATCTGAGCGGCAACGTGGCCGAGTGGTGCTCGTCGTCGTGGAACAAGACGAGCGAAGAAAAAGTCCTGCGCGGCGGCGCGTGGAACCAGTCCAGCCCCGCCGCGCTGCGCCTCACGACCCGCCAGCACGCGCTGCCGGTAGGACCGCTGCCCGGCGCGGGCTTCCGCGTGGTGCTCGAAAAGTATTAAGCGCCCCTACTCGCGTTCCACGCCGTTGTTCCAGACCTTCTGCAGCTCTTCCGCCGGCGGCACCTTGAGCGGACGCACCACGCGGAAGCCGAGGAACTGCGCGTCGGTCAGATACCAGATGCTCTTGGGCAGTTGGGGGTCTTGTTGCTTCCACGACTTGTCGGAAAATCTCCGCGCAGCGGCGCGCAGCTTGTCCGGCGCATCATCCCAAGAGCCACCGCGCGCGACGTGCGGGTATGGTTTGGTCCCGCGCACAAAGGGTTCAGTCGCGATGCTGCCCGCAAACTTCTCGTAGCCGTTCGGCTCGTAGCCGTCGAGCGTCCACTCGGCCACGTTGCCGTGCATGTCGTAGAGGCCCCAAGGATTCGGCAACTTGCGGCCGATCTTCTGATACTTGAAATCGCTGTTCTTCTCGAACCACGCGTACTTGCCCAACTCGGCTTCGTCGTCGCCGAAGAAATACTTGGTCGTGGTGCCGGCGCGGCAGGCGTACTCCCACTCCGCCTCGGTGGGCAGACGGTAATACTGCCCCGTCTTGGCACTGAGCCACTCGCAATACTTGTTGGCCGCATGATGGGTCATGCTGATGGCGGGATAATCATCCTTGCCCATGCCGAAGCTCATCTCGACGTAGGGCTTGGTCGGACGGGCGACGGCGTCGGAAATTTTATCGAGCGCGGCGGCGGTGGGAATCTCCTTCTTAAACTTCCGCTCCTCGTCCTGATACATGAACAGTTCGTATTCGCTCCACGTCACCTCGCGCGCGCCCATCCAGAAAGGTTCAATCTTCACCTTGTGCTGCGGGCCTTCATCAGGCTTGCGGCCCGCCTCGGTCGCGGGACTGCCCATCGTGTATTCGCCGCCCTTGATCACGACCATGTCGTAGGTGACCTGCGTGCCCGGAATGGTGTTGGTGAAGGCCTTCATCTCGGACTCGGCGCGGGCTTCGATCTTTTCGAGAATCTGTTTGTGGATGTTGGCCACGGTCGTGACCTCGTCGCCGCCGGCCTCCTCCTTTTTCTTGGCCGAGAGTTTCAACCCATCGGGCCACAACGCGCCCTGCTCGATCCAACTGGCCAGCAGTTGAATGTCTTCCTTGGGGAGCGGGCCGTTCTTGGCCAGCGGCGGCATGAGCTTGTCGTCGTTCGTTTCCGCCGCGACGGCGGTGTAGATCAAACTCTTCTTCGGCTGGCCCGGCACGAGGCCCGCGCCCGTCTCGCCGCCGGAGAAGGCGAGGGATTTTTCATCGAGGCGCAGACCGCCCTTGCTGTGACCATCGCGATGACAGGCCACGCAGTTGAACTCGAGAATCGGCTGGATGTCCTTCACGAAATCCACGCGCTTCACCGGTACAAGGGTCACGCCCTCGGGCCAGTTCGCGCCCTGATCGATCCAGGCCTTGAGCGCGTTCTGCTGCGCGGTGGTGAGGGGCGTTTCTTTTTTGCGCGGCGGCATGGCCTTCTCGTCGTCGTCCGGGAGCGTGGTTGTGGTGTAGATCGAGCTGTTTTTGGACTTGCCGGGGGCCAGAGCCGAACCCGCATCGCCACCGGTGATCGCCGCCGCCTTGGTGTGGAGGCGCAGCCCTCCCTTGCCCTGCTCGGCACCGTGGCACTTGAGGCAGTTCTGTTCGAGGATGGGTTGAATCTCTTTGGTGAAATCAACAGCGCCAGAGAGGAACATCTGCGAGCCGACCAACACCGCCACTGGGAGGATAAAATTCAGTTTCATTCGTGATGCAAATTTGAGCGCGATAGTTGGACGGCTCGGGGCGGGTTGTCAATTCAGCCGAGACAAAGCCGAGGTAGGGACAGTGTCCGACCCCGCCCCCGCAGCGCGGACTTTTCAGACCGTAGCGGCCTAGGAATGATGGGTCGAACGAAGGCCTTGTTAACCCTTCTTCACATCGAAGCAGTAGATGAGATCCTGATCGCGCAGATAGAGTTTCCCGTTGCTGATGACGGGATGCGTCCAGATGCGGCCCTCCGGATTGCGGATTTTCGTCTGCGGGGAAAGGGTGAAGCGTCCGTGTTCCTTCCAGCCGTCCGGGGAGGCCTCGATCAAAGCCACCGTGCCTTTGCTTTCATCCAGGCAGTAGAGCATGCCGTCGGCGCAGGCGATGGCGCCTTTGCCCAGCTTCTTCTCTGACCAAACTTCCTCTCCAGTTTTGAAATTCTGGCAGACCCAGCCGCCGCCGTCCGAGTGGCCGTAGATATAATCGCCGACGAGGATCGCGCCGCCGTGGTGGTTCTTCATCACCTTGTTTTCGTAGAGCGTCTCCGGCTCCGCGCCCCCAACAATCTTCAAGGACTTGCAGCCCACACTATAGCCCGCCGTCACGTACACCTGGCCGTCACGGTAGATAGGCGTGGGGATAACGGCGGTCTGGCCGGGAAACGGAGACTTCCAAAGCACTTTGCCATCCGTGGCGTCGAGACCCACGATGCTCTGCATGGTGAGCTGGATGTATTGGCGCACCCCCTTCACGTCCGCCGCGATGATGGAGGCATACTGTGCACCGTCGGTGAACTCGGCGGACTGCCACAACACGTTGCCGGTCTTCTTGTCGAGCGCGACGATGGCTCCCTTGGCTCCGCCGGGCGTGCAAAGCACTTTGCCGCCATCAACGAGCGGTGATTCGGTGAAACCCCAGCCCGGCTTCTTGCCGCCGAATGATGACATGGTTTTCTCCCAAACTTTTTTCCCATCGGCCACCTGCACGCAGACCAGGCTGCCCTCGCCGCTCAGGGCGTAAACCATTCCGCCATCCACCGTGGGCGTGCCGCGAGGCCCGTCGCCCCAGCCGTTTTTCAAAACACCACTGAGCGGTGCGACCCACCGCTCCTTGCCGGTGGCCGCGTCGAGCGCGAGCAATACTTCGCGGTTGTCGCGCGTGCCGATGGTGAAAAGCTTTCCACCCGCCATGGCCGGACCGGAATAACCCTGGCCGGCGTTTTCAAACATCCAGACGCGCTTCGGCCCGCCTTCCGGCCATGCCTTGAGCAGACCCGTTTCCTTGGAGACATCGTTGCGGTCGGGTCCGCGCCATTGCGGCCAGTCATTTGCGGCGCGGGCCAGGGGTGCGGCGGCCAGCAGACCCAGGACGAGGGCGAGATTCGGGAAGGAAATTTTCATGCAACTGGTGTGTTTGGTTAATGATTCGTTACGGAAGCCAGACGGAGAAAAGTCCCGCGCCATTCATGGCGCGTGCCGGTCTTTGAAAGCGATAACCGGCGGACAAACCAGGCGACCTGAAAAAAATTCAGCGTCGTGTTGATTTGCCAACTTCGACACCTATAGTCGCGCCGTTTTGACGAACAACCATGAGTGACACCGCCGCCCCTGATCCGACGTGGAGCATCGAAGCCGCGCGCCAGCTTTACAACATCCAGCGTTGGGGCTCGAAGTACTTCGACATCAACGAGGCCGGCCATGTGGTGGCCACACCGCTGCAAGACGCGGGCACGGCGGTGGACATCACCGACGTGATCGAGGAGGCGAAGAGCCGCGGGTTGAAGTTCCCCGTGCTCATCCGGTTTCAGGACATCCTGCGCCACCGCGTCGAGTCGCTGAACAACGCCTTCCGCAACTCGATCAAGGAGTTCAATTACCAAGGCGAGTATCGCGGTGTGTTTCCGATCAAGGTCAACCAGCTCCGCGAAGTCGTGGAGGAAATTCTGGAGGCGGGCAAGCCGTTCAACTTCGGACTCGAAGTCGGAAGCAAGCCGGAGCTGTTTGCCGGACTCGCGCTGCAACAGCAGATGGGCGGGCTGATCATCTGCAACGGCTACAAGGACGCGGGCTTCATCCGCATGGCCCTGCTCGGCATCAAGCTGGGCAAGCGCGTCATCATGGTGGTGGAGAAGCTCGAAGAACTGCGGCAGATCATCACCATCTCAAAACAGATTGGCGTGGAGCCGATCATTGGCATCCGTGCCCGGCTTCTGAGCAAAGGCGCGGGCAAGTGGGCCGAAAGCGGCGGCGAGAACGCGAAGTTTGGCCTGAGCACCACGGAGTTGCTGGCCGCCACCGAGATGATGAAGAGCGAAGGACTCGGACACTGCTTCAAGCTGCTGCACTTCCACATTGGCTCGCAGGTGCCGGACATTCTCACGGTCAAGAAGGCGGTGCAGGAGGCGGCGCGCTTCTACGCCAAGCTGCGCAAAATGGGCTTTGAGCTGGAGTTCATCGACGTGGGCGGCGGACTGGGCGTGGACTACGACGGATCGCGCTCCGCCTTCGAGAGTTCCATCAACTACTCGTTGCAGGAGTACACGAACGACATCGTTTATTACATCGCCGACGTGTGCAACGCCGAGGGCGTGCCGCATCCGAACATCGTGAGCGAGAGCGGACGCGCCATCGTCGCGCATCACAGCGTGCTGCTGGTGGAAGTGTTTGGAGCGATTGAAAAAAATCCGCCCGGACTCCAGTTCGAGTATGGCGAGAAGGAGATTCCCATTGTCCGCGAGTTGCTCGACATGCGGAAGAACCTGAACAAGCTGAACAAGCTCGAAGCGTTTCACGACGCCCAGGAACGGCGTGAGGACGCGCATCAGATGTTCACGCTCGGCCTGATGGAACTGCCGGACAAGGCCAAGATCGAATGTCTCTACTGGGAAATTTCGCAGTCCGTAGTCGAAAGCTTCAAGGGTCAGGCTTACATCCCGGATGAAATTCGGAAGCTCGAAGACAGCCTCGGCGACCAGTACCTCTGCAACTTCTCCGTCTTCCAGTCGCTCCTCGATCACTGGGCGCTCGGGCAGTTGTTCCCCATCATGCCGGTGAGCCGATTGAACGAACGGCCCACGCGCGAAGCGACGCTGGTGGACATCACCTGCGATTCCGACGGGCAGATCAACAAGTTCATCGACCTGCGTGATGTGCGCGACACGCTGCCCCTGCATCCGCTCCGGCAGAACGGCAACGGCCAGGAGCCTTACCACCTCGGCTTCTTCCTCATGGGCGCGTACCAGGACATCATGGGCGACCTGCACAATCTCTTCGGCCGCGTGAACGAGGTGCATGTGTTCCTCGATCCCGACGAGGCGAGCGGCTACTACATTGAGGAAATCATCGAGGGCACGACCATCGTGCAGGCGCTGACCTCGGTGCAGTACGACGAGAAGGATTTGGCCCGGCAGTTGAAGGCCCAAATCGACGACGCAATTAAAGGCGACCGCATGAAACCCAACGAGGGCATGCGCTGGCTGGACGATTACGAGCGAGGCCTGCGCGATTACACCTACCTCAACTTTTAGCCCCGCCATGCCGGAGACAGATCGCAACACCGCGCTGCTCCACTCGCTCCGGCGCCTGGTGCGCGGGCTGTCCGCGCTCTTCTGGGGACTGCCCATCGCTCTCTTGATCGCAGTCCAAACGGCCAAGGGCGAATGGCTGCGGTTCGGCATGGCTCCCATGCTCGGCGTCACCCTCTTGCTCCTCTACGGCACGCATCTGCTGGGCGGCTTTCAAAAACAGGAGCGCGTCTGGATAAACGCCGTCGAACGCACCCGCCTGCTCGCCCTCGTCAATGTCGGTCTCTCGCCGTTTCTCTTTTTCTGGAGCAAGGTGCCGGGCCATTTCTTCTTCACCATCAGCGTCGAGATCATGTTCCTCACGCTGCTGATATTCCTCTATCTGCTGAACTCGGTCTTGGCCCGCCTCGCCGCCATGCTGCCTGACGAGACGCTGCGCGGGGAAACCACCCTCTTCACCCGGCTCAACCAGATTATCCTGCTCATCCTGATGACCGCGCTGCCGTTTCATTTTGTCCTGCACAACCTGAGCAAGCTCCCGCGCTTCATGGTCGAACTAATGATGCTGCTGGATCGCGGCGGCCCGATGTTGGAACTGATGCTTTTGATGGTCTTCATCCTCCTGCCCGTGGCCATGACCATGGCCCTGCTGTGGAAGACCAAGGAGACAATCATGAACGGCGTCTTCTCGAACGTGAGCGGCGTGGAGCCGCCGGGTAGCTAAATCAAATGCCCGAGCTTCTTGCGCTTGGTGTCGAGGTAGCGCTGGTTGTGCGGATTGGGCTTCACGCGGATGGACACCTGCTCCGTTATTTCCAGCCCGTAGCCTTCGAGTCCCACGATCTTCTTCGGATTGTTGGTGAGCAGTCGAATCGTCTTCAAACCTAGGTCCACGAGAATCTGCGCGCCCAAGCCGTACTCGCGCAGGTCCATCGGATAACCCAGCTTGAGATTCGCATCCACCGTGTCGTAGCCGCGCTCCTGGAGTTTGTAGGCTTGAATCTTCGGAC
>JAYVWQ010000264.1:0-4249 GCA_043785945.1 Akkermansia sp. | reverse complement strand
TGCCGGTCTATCCAAATGGCATGGGTAGAAGGGGCTGCCATCTGGTGAAGGGTAGGGCGCGTCGCTCCGCGCGCGCCGGAGTGAGGGGCGGAACAGACTGCGGGGAATGATCTCTTCTGACGGGTGAAGTTGCTGACTCTTCGTCTGCGTCTCTCCGATCCGGCGGCGCGCGCGGAGCGACGCGCCCTACCGCTCTCGCGCTCGACTCCCATCAGGGGGCGCGAGTTGCCGGGCCGCGCTTTTTCTGAAAAGGCGTGCTCCGCACAATCGCCTGCACGATGGACGAAAAGCGGTATTCCTCCCGCGCCGCCGCCTGCGTGATTTCATCCAGCGCGCATTTGTCCGCGAACTCCAGGCCCCGGCCCAGCGCGTAGGTGAGGAGTTGTTCCGCGAAGGCGCGCGCGAATTGTTCCTTCTTCTGCGTCGCCAGAATGCGCGTGAGGTCGGGGGCGCCCTGGAGCTTTTCCCCCGTGGCCAGTTGGCCCGTGGCATCAACGGGTTCCTTGCCATCCAGGTCGCGCCACGCGCCGAGGGCGTCGAAGTTTTCCAGCGCGAAACCAATCGGGTCCATGCGCGCGTGGCAGGAGGCGCAGAGCGGGTCGGCGCGATGCTGCTCCATGCGCTGGCGCAGCGTGCCGGTGAGTTCCTTGCCCTCCTTCAAATCCGGCACGTCGGGCGGGGGCGGCGGGGGCGGCGCATTGAGCAAGGTTTCCAGCACCCACTTGCCGCGCTTCACGGGCGAGGTGCGGGTGGGATTCGACGTGAGCGCGAGCACGCTGGCATGGGTGAGCACGCCCCGGCGCGGCGTGCCGGCGAGACTGACGCGCTGGAATTGCGCGCCCAGCACGTTGCTTAGGCCGTAATGCTGGGCGAGCCGCTCGTTCACATAGGTGTAATCCGCGTTCAGAAAATCCAGAATGCTGCGGTCGGCCTGCCAGATGTAGGCGAAGAACAGTTCCGTCTCGGTCCGCATGGCCCCGCGCAACTCTTCGTCGAACTTGGGAAACAATTCCCGGTCCGGCGCGACCAGTTCGAGATTGCGAATCTGGAGCCATTGCCCGGCGAAGTTGTCCACCAGCGCACGGGCCTTGGACTGGCCGAGCAGGCGGCGCACTTCGGAGTCCAAGTGGCGGCGCAACTGGCCTTGTTCCGCGAGCGCGAAGAGCCGGTCGTCGGGCATGGAACTCCAGAGGAAATACGAAAGGCGCGAGGCGAGAGTGAACTCATCCACGCTGTTGCGCTGCGCCGCCGTCAGCAGGCTCGTGCGGTCCCGGAAATCAGCCGGAGCGGCCTCGCGCTGACTGTTGCGGAAAAGGAAGTGCGGCGACACCAGCACCGCTTCAAGGGCGCGGGCCACGCCCTGCTCGAAGGTCTCGCCGCGCTGCCAGCACTGGCGCGCCATGATGACGAGCCGGTTCACTTCCTGACTCGTGACCGGACGCCGGTACGCGCGCCGGGCGAAGCGTCCCAAGATGTCGCGGGCCAGCGCGCGGTCGGTGGCCGACTTGGGCTTGCGGTCGAAGACGAGCCGGTGCGTGGTGGGCAACGCGGTGTCCTGCGTGAGCGGGCCTTCGATCTCCAGCCACTCGACGAAGACCGCACCTTGCTGCGGCGGACCGCTTTTCCACTCCAACGCTTTCGCTTCGGAGAGTCCGTCCTTCACGCGACGCACCACCGCGCGGACGCGATTTTTCCCAGGCCCAAGTTTGACTCGCGTTTCGAGAACACGGGGCCGGGCGGCGTTCGTTTCCACGACGAGCGTCTCGACCGGTTCATCGCCGAGCATGAAGGTGAGCTTGATCGAATTGGAACTGTCCTGACCGGCGTAAGCGTGAACGCGCACGGCAAACTCACCGCCCGCCGGTGTGACAAAGTCCACGGCCACATCGTCCTCTTCGATGCTGTTCAACCGCACCCAGCCGTCGCCGCGCGGCCTTGCGTTGTAGCCGACCTCCAGCGCATCCACCGGAAAACGTTTCGTCACCGCGCGAGGCGGGATCAGGACGAAGGCCGCGTTCACAATTTTCTCCGCCGCGGCCAGATACTTCTCCACCAAGACGGGCGAGAGCGAGAGTGCGTCGGCCATGTTGTCAAAGCCGTGGCCGGAATCATCGACCGGGAAATCTTCGGCGGGCTTGAAGTCCACGCCCAGCAGATCGCGGATGGTGTTGTTGTATTCCGCGCGGTTCAGCCGGCGAATGGGCGTGCGGCCCGGATCAGGATGCGCGCAGTCGCAATGCAGCACGCTTGTCTCGATCCACTGCGTCAGGCGCAACTGTTCGGCGGCGGTCGGCTGCGGCTTGTTCTCCGGCGGCATTTCGCCGTCCTGAATTTTCTTCAGCACGCTCTGCCAGGTGGACGCATCGCGCGCGGCGGCGGCTTCACTGCTCCACTGATCCAGCGCGAGGTCGCCCTTCTTCTTGCCGCGCCCGTGGCAGTTGAAGCAGTAGGTATCGAGCAGCGGGCGGATGTCCGGCTCGAAGCGGGGCGCGGCGGGACGCGCCGCCGGTCTCAACTCCGCCGCTTTCTGCGCGAACGCGAGCGGCGCGGCGAGCGCCAGCAGCAGCGCGCAAAATGTCATTCGTTTCCCCATGACCGAGCAGATGATGGGACGATAAGGCCCGCGCTCCAGCGCGGCGAGGGAAGGTTTTTCGCGGTGGCATTTTATTGCTGGGCCGCGAAAAACTATTGCACTGTGGCTAATGGGGCGAGTGGGTCAGTTAGATCAATCGTCCTTATTCGACGCTCTTAGCTCGAAAAGACCTCTGGGACGTTTTGACACCGCTCGAAAGTTTGACGTGTCAATTTTAACATCATGCACTTCTGGGAAATGGCGTGAGCTATTAAACAATTCCTTCAGGTCACAATGGCCAAGCCCATGTGCCCAAAGAAATAGCTCAGTGCCGCTGTTGTTTGGCGCTACGACAAGCGCGCCTCCCGGTCGCACTGAAAAACGTTGTTCGTAAAGATGTTCCTGACTCCCCCAAACGCGGTCTAAGATCAAGCCTTCGCGGCTAAGTCCGTTCAGCGAAAACGCAAAAATGTCCAATGCGTTCTCGCCGCTCGTGAACTCCATTGCCTTTGCGTAATCAGCAAAAGGGACCTCCATCGTTAGGCGATTAGCTTCATTCACGATGTTCAAGTTTACGTCGCGACCACGAAACACACCTGCAAATCCGCAATACAAGATGTAGTGAGAGCGAACTTCGTAAGTAGAGAGGCTCGCAACAATTTGAGCCATTCTCGCTCCACGGTCATCGCGTGATATTCCAGAACGAGCGGAAGCAAGGACTCCCCCGAAGTACTCTGCCATGAGAGCATCTTCAACATAAGCCGCTTCTGAAATGACGTGACGGATCACGCGGGCTGGCACTTCACCAGTTCTTTCAGTGCCAGAGCCGAGTTTTCGTTCAGCGCTCTCAAAGACTCGTTTCAGGTTCTGAATTGCTTTTGCGCTTTGAGATTTCAGCCCTTCCCCAAGGTAATCCGCCGTTGGACCGAGTACGCGTGGAATCAAATCTTTTAAGGTCGCGTATGCAACAGCGGCGGCAGCCCCAACTGCGCCGACTTGTGGCAAGGACGTTGGATCAAGTTGCATGGCACTATTGAGCATTGGTTGTCTTTGAGAGGCCAGACCAATTTGGGCTTGGAGCAGTAAACTTTTCTGCGTTAGTCGCTCTTCACGCGCTGTGTTTCCGAAACTCACGCCGGAAACCGCCGTTGGATTGCGCACGCGTTCTCGCTCGCCCCGGCCCTCTCCATAAATCTGGTAGGGCGTTGCTGCCGCAACGCCCCAACTTCCGCCGGAACGAGCGCAGCGACGTTTCGGCATCCACGATGCGGCCGGCGGCGCGGCGCTCGCAGGCCAGGAGATCAGGGCATCGCGGCAGCGATGCCCTACCGGGTTCAGGGGTAACAATCGCCGCCTTCGCGAGACTCAGTTCAGTCGGTCCGCACGCGGAAAAATCTTGGCCCGCCCGCCGCGTTGGTGCTCCACAAGAGGATTCCATTCGTGGCGAGCAGGTTGGTGGCGAGGGCATTCCACGACGGGAGATTGGTGCTGGCTTCCATGCGATAACGTCCGCCCGCCACCGTGTTCCAAGACAGGGACACCGCGCCATTGGTCACCGCCACTTGCTGAATGTGGATGGGCGCGGTGTAGGGATTCGCGAAGGTCACAAGGAGCGGCAGATGATCGGAGGCCGTCACCGCGTCGCCGGGCAGGGCGGGGGCGATGTTGGTGGCGAGG
>JAYVWQ010000263.1:0-2638 GCA_043785945.1 Akkermansia sp. | reverse complement strand
AAAATGAGAGTCAGAACGCCGGAGCCGATTCCCGTGCCGCCGCGCATTTTGCCGGGACGCCAGAGCCGAAGCTGAAGCCGAAGGCGGCGCGCGAACATTACCGCCGGGCCGGCGGTGTGGGCGGATGCTCCTTGAGCGGAGCAAAATTTCCGTGCTCGCAGCACGCGACAAATGTTTCCGTCACGGACTTCAACTCTTCCCAGCGCGCGCGGATGGTCTTCGATTCCTTGGGCGTGATCTGGTTGTCCGCCGCCGCCGTGGCGATGACGGCCAGCAAGTCCGCAAACTCCTGCACGATGCCGTTGGTCGCTGGAATCAGGAAGTCGGGATGCGCGAGGTGCGTCTTGGGATTGCGGATGAAGAATCCCCCGCCCTGCTGGCAAAGCCATTGCAGGATTTGCTCATCCTGGGTGCTGCGATGGAGCGCGGCCACACGTTCGAGGGGATTGCCGGTGGGCTGGCCGTCAGGCCCGGGAGCTTCGGCCCATTTATAGACGAGGGAGAGCGAGAGATCCAAGTCGGCGGCAATTTGCTTGGCGCTGCACTTCTGGAAAGTTTCCCGCAGAACTTCGTGCGATTGCATGGGTGGGATTCAACCCGAAGCGGCGCGGAGGCAAAAGAGAAAAGGGGCCCCAGCTACGTCCGCACCTGCCCGGTGCCGAAGCCCATCCATTTGTAAGTGGTCAGTTCATCCAGGCCCATCGGCCCGCGCGCCCCGACTTTGTCCGTGCTGATGCCGATCTCCGCGCCCATGCCAAATTCACCGCCGTCGGTGAAGCGGGTGCTGGCGTTCCAATAGACCGCCGCCGAATCGACTTCGTGGAGGAAGTGCCGCGCGGTGGCTTCGCTGGCCGTGACGATGGTGTCGGAGTGGGCGCTGCTGTAGTGGTTGATGTGGTCAATGGCCTGCTGCACGCCATCCACGACGCGGACGTTGAGGATGTAGTCGTTGTATTCGGTGAAGTAGTCGGCGTCCTGGGCCGGGACGTGGAGATTGGCCGCGTCCAGTTCGGCGTCAGATTTGACTTGGGCTTTATGCAGAATGCCGCAGGCGGCGTTGTCCGTGCGCAGTTGAACATTCTTGTCCCAAAGCTGTGCGGCCATGCGGGGAAGGAAATTTTCCGCCACCGTTTTATCCACCAGCAGCGTCTCCATGGCATTGCAGGCGGAGGGGCGCTGGACCTTGGCGTTCATCACGATGGTCTCGGCCATCGCCAGATCGGCCTCCCGATCCACGAAGACGTGGCAAACACCCTTGTAGTGTTTAATGACCGGCACCTTGGAACATTCAGTCACGGCGCGAATGAGTCCTTCGCCGCCGCGCGGCATGCAGAGATCGACGTATTGAGTGAGGGAGAGCAGCTCGCGAATCGCCTCGCGGTCGGTGGTGGCCACGACCTGGATGGCGTGCGCCGGAAAATCCGCCAGCGTGCGCCGGCCCGCTTCAATCATGCTCTGCGCGATGATCTGGTTGGAATGCATCGCCTCCTTGCCGCCGCGCAGAATGGTCGCGCTGCCGGACTTGAAACACAGGCTCGCAGCATCCGCCGTCACATTCGGACGCGACTCGTAAATGATGACCACGACGCCAATGGGCGTGGAAATTTTCTGAAGACGCAAGCCGTTCGGGCGCACGCGCTCGTCGAGCTTCCGCCCCACGGGATCGGGGAGGGCGGCGACCTCGCGCAGTCCCTGCGCCATGCTGGTGATGCGTTGGTCATCGAGCTTGAGACGGTCAAGCATGGCGGAGGAGAGTCCCATCTTTGTACCGGCGGCCATGTCCTTGGCGTTGGCGGTCTTGATGGCGGCGGCGTTTTTCTCCAGCGCGTCGGCCATCGCGAGCAGGCAGCGGTTCTTCTCCTCAGTGGTCAGCCGGGCGAGTTCGCGCGAGGCCGCCCGGGCCTGCTGGCCCAACGCCGTCATTTGTTCCGTCAACGTCATGGGGCCGAAGCTACGGGAAAGAGGAGACGATGCAAAAGTTTGAAGTTGTGGTCTGAGACGCGAGGGGCACCGCAGCGATGTGGTCCCATGAAATTTACCACGGAGCAAAGCCGACTTGCCTCTTGCAATTTCCGTCCGCCTTTGGATATTAGCCGCCGCTTTTCGGTCGGGGTCTTAGCTCAGTTGGTAGAGCGTCTCGTTCGCAATGAGAAGGTCAGGGGTTCGAATCCCCTAGGCTCCACCAAATTTTCACCGGTGCGACGGTGGAGATTGGTGCGACAGAAAAGAGGTCTTGCAAACGCGAACGGTTCTCCTAACTTGGCGAGGTCTAAACGGAAGCGAGCGTAGCTCAGCCTGGTAGAGCATCACGTTGCCAACGTGAGTGTCGAGGGTTCGAATCCCTTCGCTCGCTCCATTTTGACCTCTCCCCTGCCCTCTCTGAAATCCGACTCCGTTCACCAATTCCCAGTCAGACTTTTTTCGCGCTGCTCTTGCTCCGCCATTCGACGCGCGCCGGTTCAGGCAGACCCTGCGCCCGCAGCGCGGTGCGAAAGTGCATCTTCGCCACCTTGGGCAGGTTCGCCACACCGTGCTGGGCCAGAAAATCTTTCGCCGCCGCATCCACGGCGGCGGATGCGCCCTTCGGCAGCTTCGTCCCAAACTGTTTTTCCAAGGCACCCAGTCGCGTCACAAACTC
>JAYVWQ010000262.1:0-3358 GCA_043785945.1 Akkermansia sp. | reverse complement strand
TGCCGAACATTGATCCCATCACCCGCGCCGTCCTGCTCGGCCTGCTGCACGCGGGCGCGATCAAGGACGTGAACAACGTCAACGTGCGCGCCGCCGCTGCCGCCCACGGCATCACCGTGGAAGAAAAGCGCAGCGAAGAGCCGGTGACGTTCAACGAATGGCTGCACGTCGCGGTCTTCGCGCCGGGCGGCGAGAAGGTATCGGCGGGCGGCACGTTCTTTGGTTCACCGAACAACCCGCGCATCGTGCGCGTCTTCAGTCAGCCGGTGGAGATCGTGCCGAGCGGCGTGGTCTTTCTGATGAACAACAAGGACCGGCCGGGCATCGTGGGGCACATCGGTTCTTTGATGGGCAAGCACAAGGTCAACATCGCCAGCATGAGCCTGAGCCGCGACGCGGCTGGCGGCGAAGCCATGACGGTGTTGAACCTGGACAGCGTGCCGCCGCAAAGTCTGCTCGACGAGCTGGCCCAAGACCCGGACATCAGCAACGTGCGGGTGGTGAAGTTGTAGAACGTGCCGCCAGCATCTTGCTGGCGAATTTCGGGGACGCCAGCAAGACGCTGGCAGCACGCTGCGTCCGACAGCAATTGTGGTCTTGGAGTATTTTTGCAATGAGAACGATGAAAATGTATTTCGCAGTGGCACTGACGCTCCTGAGCGCGGCCTTCACGTCATTCGGCGCGGATGACTTCGCCATCGGCCCCGTGCTCGCCAAGGGCCAGGGCGTGGAAATCCGCCGCAGCCAGTTGGACGACGCCTTCGTGGCCTATCGCGCCAATCTCGCCGCGCGCGGCCAGACCCTCGCGGAAAACAAACGCGAAGGCGCGGAGGCTCAGTTGCTCGACCGCATGATCGTCACACAGTTGCTGGTCAACAACTCGACCGCCGCCGACAAGGAGAACGCCAAGACCAACGCGGTGAAGTTCTTCAACGAGTCGCGCAAGTCAGCGCAGACGGACGAAGAGTTTTCGCGCCACCTGCGCTCGCTGGGGCTGAGCCTGGCGCAATTCACCAACCGCGTCCTGGAGCAGGCCATTTCCGAGGAGGTCATCATCCGCGAGGTGAAGAGCAAGATCACCATCCCCGAGGCGGAGGTGAAAAAATTCTGGGAGACGAACGACGAGGCCTTCAAGCAGCCGGAGCTGGCGCGAGCCAGCCACATCCTGATCGCGACCAAGGATTTCAAGACCGGCCAGACCATGACGGAAGAGGAGAAGAAGGCGCAGAAGGCCAAGGCGGAAGCCGTGCTGGCGCGCGCTAAAAAGGGCGAAGATTTCACCGGGCTGGTCGCGACGTTTTCCGAAGACCCCGCCGCGAAGGAGAACAAGGGCGAATACAAATTCGCCCGGGCCAAGGACGACCCGCGCCGGGCCATGGTGCCGGAGTTCGAGAAGGCGGCCTTCGCCCTCCAGCCCAAAGGCATCAGCGACCTCGTCACCACGGAGTACGGCTACCACATCATCATGTTGCACGAGCGGATTCCGGCCAAGAAGGTGGACTTCGCCGACGCGCAGGAGCGCATTAAGGAATTCCTGATGCAGGCCGCGCTGGACAAGGCCATGCCGGTTTATTTCGCCAAAATGAAGCTGGCCGCCAACGTGGAAATCCAGGACGAGAAACTCAAAGCGGCGATGGAGAAGGCGGAGAAGGATCGGGAACGCACGGCCAAGTGAGGGCGCGCTTCACTGGCGCTTCGGTTTCGTGGAAGTGGACTGTTTCATCGTCAGTTTTTTCTCCTCCCCCGCCAGGGACAGCGTGACGCTGGACCGGTCAATGGCCGTGATCTTCGCCTCGCCCACCTGGTCCCCCACCTCATAGGGCTGACCTTCCAGAATGACGACCGGACGGCTGGCCCGGAAGAACACCCCCTGCATCCGGACCTCCGGAAAAACCACCGGCTGATGGGTCGGTACGACCGGCACAGACGGGGGTGGGGCGTGGACGAAAATGGGCTGCACCTCTTGCGCGTAAATGAGCGTCAACTGGCTTGAGTAATAGACAATCAGGCCCAGCACACCGAAGAGAAAGCCCCAGAAACGTCCATCCGCCATACAGAAGAACCCGTTCTGCCCGGCCTCCTTGCCGGGAATTTTACGCCACGCTTTGAGCACGCCCAGCAGGAAAATGACGCCCCCCGCCCCGAACAGAATCTGCTGCATCAAGGCGTGCTTCTCCTCGAAGGCTGGATGGCCCCCAAGGCTGGTGACCACGAGGGCGACGAACGCCGTCGTGATGAGCACAAAGACACTGGTTGATTTCCAAAACATGTCGTGAGCCTGGGGCCTGCGGGGAAGACCGCGCGCCCGGCTATCGGAGCGAATATCGGCGGAGGGCACGGGGGAGTTAAGCATGAGAATCCGCCGGGTGCGGCTAAAAGTGTGAGCCGACCACCCGGATTCCGCCCCCTGTTTCACTCCAAGCGTGACTTTGTCCAGCTCTGTTCCCAGATTCCCCGCGCATTGCTCATGAAAAAACCTGTTTCCCGAAGCGGTCGGTTTGCCGGCGGCCCCGCCGCCGAGGTCGCGGCCTTCTCTGAATCCATCTCCTTCGACCACCGGCTGTGGCGGCAGGACATCATCGGCTCCATGGCCCATGCCACCATGCTGGAGAAGATCGGCGTGCTGACCAAGACCGAGTGCCAGGCCATCGTCAACGGGCTGGAGTCCATCGGGCAGGAAATAGCCGACGGCAAATTCAAGTGGAAGCCCGCCCTCGAGGACGTCCACATGAACATCGAGGCCGAGCTGACGCGCCGCGTGCCCGCCGGGGCCAAGCTCCACACCGCCCGCTCGCGCAATGACCAGATCGCCCTCGACATCCGCATGTGGCTGCGCGACGAGCTGACGGAACTGGATGAGGACATCCGCACGTTGCAGCGCTCGCTCGTCGGTCTCGGCGCGCGGCACGCCGCCGTGATCATTCCCGGCTACACCCATCTGCAACGCGCCCAGCCGGTTTATTTCGCACATCATCTGCTGGCCTACGTGGAGATGCTGGACCGCGACCGGCAGCGGCTCGTGGATTGTTTCCAGCGCGTGAATGTCTGCCCGCTCGGCAGCGGGGCCATCGCCGGCTCCACCCTGCCCATTGATCGCGGGATGGTGGCGGAGCTGCTCGGCTTCGTGGACGCCAAGGGCCGGCCGCAGCTCACGCAAAACTCAATGGACGGCGTGAGCGACCGCGACTTCGCCGTGGAATTTTGCGCAGACGCCGCGCTGCTCGCCGTGCATCTTTCGCGTCTGGCCGAGGACGTGATTCTCTGGGCGAGCGCGGAGTTCAACTTCATCAAGATCGCCGACGCCTACACCACCGGCTCGTCCTTGATGCCGCAGAAAAAAAACCCCGACGTGGCGGAA
>JAYVWQ010000261.1:0-10482 GCA_043785945.1 Akkermansia sp. | reverse complement strand
AACGCGGTGACCTATGGCCTGCAGGCGGTGGACTTCTCGATCAGCCGCGTGCCGAATGGTTCGGGCGTCTGGACGCTGACTCTGCCGACGCCGGGCGGTGCCCCGCTCGTGGCCTCCACGGCCAGCGCCACCTCGATCAAGATTAACGAATGGATGGCCGCGCCCAGTTCTGGGGAGGACTGGTTTGAATTGTGGAATCCGAACAACCAGCCCGTGGCCATCGGTGGTTACTTCACCACGGACGATTTGAACAACCGCACCAAATCGCCTATCCCCGCGCTCTCCTACCTCGGGGCGAGCACCAACGGCTACCAGCGTTTCTGGGCCGACAGCGCCCCGAGCGCGGGCGCGAACCATGCGAACTTCAAGTTCAGCATCCTCGGCGAGTCCATCGGCTTCGCCAATCCTGCCGGCACGCTCATTGATTCCATCACTTTTGCCGCGCAGCAGACCGGCGTTTCGGAAGGGCGCTTCCCGGATGGGGCCGCGACCATCGTGCGCTTCCCCGGCACCGAGTCGCCCGGCGATGCGAACTACCTGCTCATCACCAACGTCGTGATCAATGAGGCGTTGACCCACACCGACCCGCCCTTCGAGGATGCGATTGAATTGCGCAACCTGACTGCCGCGCCGATCAACATCGGCCATTGGTGGTTGAGCGACGCCAAGGGTTCGCCGCGCAAATATCGCATCACGAACGGCGTGATTATCCCGGCCAACGGCTACGTGGTCTTCTATGAGTATCAGTTCAACAATGACCCGACGAACAACCTGAACGCCTTCTCGCTCAGTTCCGCGAAGGGCGATCAAATCTTCCTCTCCACCGGCGACACGAACGGCAACCTGACCGGTTACCGCACCACGGTTGATTTCGGCGCGGCGCAGAATGGCGTGCCTTTCGGCCGCTACGTCACGAGCGACAATCGTGAGGAGTTCGTCGCCATGAGCGCGCGCTCCTTTGGGCAGGATGATCCGGGCAGCATCGCGCAGTTCCGCACCGGCACCGGTCTGGCGAATCCTTATCCCAAGGTGGGGCCGGTGGTGATTTCCCAAATCATGTATCATCCGCCCGACAACGGCACGAATGACAACACGCTCGACGAATTCATCGAGCTGAAAAACATCACCGCCAGTTCCGCTTCGCTCTACGACCCGCTGGCCGCGACCAACACCTGGCGCTTGCGCGATGCGGTGGACTTTAACTTCCCCACCGGTGTAGTCATGGCGGCGGGTGAGCGCCTGCTCGTCGTGAGTTTTGATCCGGTCAACAGCCCCGGCCAGCTCGCCCTCTTCCGCAGCAAGTATGGCATCCCCGGCAGCATTGCCGTGCATGGCCCCTACACCGGCAAGCTCGCGAACAACGACGACAAGGTGGAACTCTACCGCCCGGACAATCCCGATGCCGGCTTCGTGCCCTACGTGCTCGCGGATCGCGTCCACTACTACGACCTCGCGCCGTGGACTTCCGCGCCCGATGGCAGCGGCCTCGCCTTGCTCCGGGTCAGCGCCACGGGCTTTGGCAATGACCCCACGAACTGGATCGCCGCCACGCCAAACTTCGGCGGAGTGGCGGACTCCGATGGCGACGGCATGCCCGACGCCTGGGAACTCCAGTATGGTTTGAACCCGCTCAACCCGGCGGACGCCACCCAGGATTTGGATGGCGACGGCTCGACCAACTTGGAGGAATACCTCGCGGGCACCAACCCCACGCAGGCCGGCAGCGTGCTGCGCATCACCTCCATTGAATATCTCGGCGGCAACAGCGTGCGTCTCACCTTCCTCGCCGTGTCGAACCGCACTTACACGCTCGAATACAAGGACGGGCTGACCGCGCCCGCTTGGTTGAACCTGAGCAACTTCTCCGCGTCTGCGACCAACCGCGTCCTCATCATCGACACCACGGTGACGACCAACCGCTTCTTCCGTCTGCGCACGCCCCAAGCCTCGGTGCAGGCACCGTCTGCGCTGCTCTTCATCAGCTCCATTCAAAGCGTGGGTACAAACACCGTGAGCCTGGGTTTCTTCGCCGCGTCGAACCAGAGCTACACCATCGAATACAAGGATGCGCTGACCGCGCCCTCCTGGTTGCGGCTGGTGGATGTCGCGTCGGCGGCCACGAACCGCTCGCTGCACATCGCCACGGCCAGCCCCGGCGGCCGGCGTTTCTATCGCCTGCGCAGCCCGCTGGCACCGTAACTTGCGTCCCGCGCCGCGCTGCTGCCCGCCCTGAAGCGCCACAACTTTTGGGCAAGACGCTCCCTTGGCGGCGACGGAGCACGACCGTCTGGTCATTCGGTCTCGCCAGCAAAGAAAGCAACGATCCGCGCGGGCGGGCTGCTGGCAGGGTTGTTCCGTCGGGTGCATCGCCTGGCCGGCGCGCGGTCGCCCCTTTTAATTCGCCCCCGCAAGGCACCGTCGGTCTATTCTCGACAACAGAGCACACCGCAACATATCCGGCGGTGGCCTGCTGACACCCGCAACTAATGGCGTTTTCCCTCCCGATTTAAGCCAGATAATCGTTGTGTGAAGGAAGGGATTTTCCGTATCGTCCCCCCACTCGGTTTCAGCGGAAAACCAACGGTATTTCCAAGCGTTTTTGTATGGCAATTGATTCAGCGGCAGACGACCAAAACCAGCCTATGGCGGGTGCGATCTCGGAGACGTACGACGCTGCGCAACTCGGCAAGCTTGAGGGCTTGGAGGCGGTGCGCAAGAAGCCGGGCATGTACATCGGCGGCACGGACGAGCGGGCGCTGCATCATTGCGTGAGCGAGGTGCTGGACAACTCGGTGGACGAACATCTGGCCGGGCATTGCAGTCGGATCGAGGTGAACATCCATGTGGATGGTTCGATCAGCATCCGCGACAACGGGCGCGGCATTCCGGTGGACATTCATCCGCAGTATAAGATTCCGGGCGTGGAGATGGTGCTGACGACGCTGCATTCGGGCGGCAAGTACGGGCAGGGTGGCTATAAGTTTTCCGGCGGCACGCACGGTGTCGGCGCGAAATGCGTGAACGCGGTGAGCGAGTGGTTTGAAGTGGAGGTGTCGCGCGGCGGCCAGGTGCATCACATGGAGTTCGAGCGCGGCAAGACGACGAAGAAGCTCGAAGTGGTCGGCAAGGCCAAGAGTACGGGGACGCTGATCACCTTCAAGCCGGACGCGGAGATTTTTCGCGAGACGGTGGAGTTCAAGTCGGATCGCATCACTCAGCGATTGCGCGAACTGGCCTTTTTGAATTCGGGTTTGGAAATTGTTTTCACGGACGAGCGGGAGACGTCGGGCAAGGTGGAGACTTTTTATTACAAGGATGGCACGGAGGAATTCGTCAAGCAGCTCAACAAGAACAAGACACCGCTGCATCCCAAGCCGATTGCCTTCCGCAAGGAGACCAAGGAGAAGAACGACGACAAGGACATCGAGGTCCACGTCGAGGTCGTGCTGCAATACAACGACAGCTACAACGATCAGGTTCTCTGCTACACGAACACGATTCACAATCCCGACGGCGGCACGCATCTGAGCGGCTTTCGCAGCGCGGTGACGCGGGCGATCAATCAGTACGCGAAGTCCAACGAATTGCTGAAGGACAAAGACCCGCAGATCACGGGCGACGACGTGCGCGAGGGTTTGACGGCGGTAATTTCGGTGAAGCACAGCGATCCGAAGTTTGAATCGCAGACGAAGGTCAAGCTGCTTTCACCCGAGGTGGAAAGAATTGTCGGCTCGGTTTCTTACGAAGGGCTGATGAACTATTTCGATGCGAACCCGCCGGTGGCCAAGCGCATCGTGGACAAGAGCCTCAACGCCGCCCGTGCGCGTGAAGCAGCGCGCAAAGCCCGCGAAGCCGTGCGCAAGAGCGCGCTGACCGGTGGTGGTTTGCCAGGCAAGCTGGCGGATTGTTCCGATCGCGATCCGGTGAACACGGAACTGTACATCGTCGAAGGTGACTCGGCCGGTGGTTCGGCCAAGCAGGGGCGCGACCGGAAGTTCCAGGCCATTCTCCCGATTCGAGGGAAGCTCATCAACGTGGAGAAGGCGCGGCTGGACCGGGTTCTGCAGAACAACGAGATCCGCACGATGATCACGGCCATTGGCACGGGCATCGGTGACGGCGAAGGGGAGGGGGCCTTCGACTTGAACCGGTTGCGCTACCATAAAATCATCATCATGACCGACGCCGATGTGGACGGCTCGCACATCCGCACGCTGCTGCTCACGTTTTTTTACCGGCAGATGCACCAGCTCATCAAACAGGGTTTCGTCTATATCGCGCAGCCGCCGCTCTACTCGGTCACGCGCAAAAAGAAGACGGACTACGTGGACGATGACGCGCAGTTGAACCGCATTCTGCTCCAGAACGGAACGGAGGAGGTGCGCCTGAAAAATCTCGCGGATGGGCGCGAGTTCACGCCCAAGCAGTTGGAGGAAATTCTCACGCTGCTCGAATCGCTGGACAAGCACGCCACCTACATCCGCCGGCAGGGGGGTGATTTCGCCAACTACGTGGAGAAGCGCGCCCAAGACGGAACGCTGCCGCAGCATATGGCGAAGGTGCGCTTGGGCAACGACGAGACGGTGCATTATTTCGTGACCAATGATGAGTTCGAGCAGTTCAAGGGGATCAACCCGGACTTGTTTGGCTCCGACACGGAACTGGCCGAGCGCAAGAAGGACGGTCCCACGCGCCGGGTCGCCGTCTCCGACCTGCATCTCGAGAGCAAGGCCATCGCTGATCTTCTGGATAAATTGTCGAAGAAGGGGCTCGCGGTCGATCACTACGCCGCCCAAGACAAGCCCCTCTTCGAACTCACCGAAGGCGAAGGTGAGCGCGCCACGGTCTCGCCCCTGTTCTCGATTCCTGAAATCCTGAACGGCGTGAAGGCCGTCGGCAAAAAGGGCATCCAGATTTATCGCTTCAAAGGTTTGGGCGAAATGGATGCGAAGGAATTGTTCGAGACGACCATGGACCCGGCCGTGCGCAAACTGCTGCGCATCGAACTCACCGACGCCATCGAGGCTGAGGAAATGTTCGTCCGTCTCATGGGTGATGAAGTCGAGCCACGCCGCCAGTTCATCGAGGACAACGCGCTGAACGTGCGAAATTTGGATGTGTAAAAAGAAATTGACGAGTGTGGTCACATGTGACCACATTGCACCCATGAAGACGAAGCGAACTGAAACTAAATACCCGGAAGCTGCGCCGTCGGCTGGGGTATTAAGCGAAACGGCCACCATGCCAGGCATCGGTATCACCATTCCGGTGCGCGCGGCCAAGGCCAAGTTGTCTGCGCTCCTCGAACTCGTGGCGGGTGGTCAGCAAGTGACCATCACCAGCGACGGTCTGCCCAAGGCTGTGCTGTCGCCGGTCACTGCGAGGCATGGGCGGAAGGTGTTCATGGGTATGGGAGATTACCTCCTCAAACAACCCATTCATCGCGGGCCGTCCGCTGAGGAAATCGTTCGTGAGGACCGCGACTCACGCGGTTGGTAACGATGTATCTAGACACCGCCATCATCGTGAAACTACTCGTGCGGGAAACCGACAGCGAGTGGTTCGGACGCAATCTCGCCGGGCACTCTTTTGAAACCTCGGAGTTGGCCTTGGCGGAAGTTCGTTCGGCCCTGCTCGCCAAAGAGCGAGCAGGGCATATCACGGGGCCGGAACGAGTGAGGGCTGGAGAGAAATTCCTGGGGATGGTGGAGGAAGACTTGATCCGGCTGCTGCCGTTGCATCGTTCGGTGCTGGAGCGCGCCACGGCCATTCAGATGGCGTGTCATCCACGTATTCCGTTGCGGACCCTTGACGCGTTGCATGTTGCCACTTGTGACATGCACCATAGCGGAACGCTCGCCACCACCGACGGACGGATGCGCGCGGCCTGCGAACAATTTGCCATCGCGCTCATTCCGGCCAGATCGGAAGACGTGACCAATTCCAAATAAGATTTAACCAATGCCCGACGAAACCGTTCCTCCACCTTCACCCGGTCCCGCCCCCACCGGCGGCGCATATTCCATCGGGGAGAAGATTTCCAAGATCAATGTCGCGGACGAGATTAAGAACTCGTTCCTCGACTACTCAATGTCGGTCATCATTTCCCGCGCCCTGCCCGATGTGCGCGACGGGCTGAAGCCCTCGCAGCGCCGCATCCTTTACGCGATGCACGAGCTGTCGCTCTTTCCCGGGCGCAAGCATTACAAGTGCGCCAAGATTTGCGGTGACACCTCCGGCAACTACCACCCGCACGGCGAGGCCGTGATCTACCCGACCCTCGTCCACATGGCGCAGCCGTGGGTCATGCGCGAGCGGCTCGTGGACGGCAAGGGCAACTTCGGCTCCATCGAGAACGACCCCCCGGCGGCGATGCGTTACACCGAGGCGCGGCTCACGCACCTCGGCGCAGCGCTCATGCAGGATATGGACCGGGACACGGTGGACTTCGTCCCGAACTACGACGAGCGCATGACGGAGCCGACCGTCTTCCCGGCAGCCTTTCCGAACCTGCTGGTCAACGGCGGCACCGGCATTGCCGTCGGCATGGCCACGAACATGGCTCCGCACAATCTGGGCGAGATCATCGACGGCATCTGCGCGCAGATCGACGACCCGAACATCTCCATTCCGGGCCTGATGAAATTCATCAAAGGCCCGGATTTCCCAACGGGCGGGATGATTTGTGGCGTCGAGGGGATCAAGAATTACTTCGAGACCGGCAAGGGCAGCATCAAGCTGCGGGGCCGGGTCGGCTCCGAGGAACTCAAGGGCAATCGCGAGCAGCTCGTCATCACGCAGATTCCGTTCAACGTGAATCGCGCCGCGCTGGAGCAGCAGATTGCCGACCTGGTGAACGAGAAGGTCATCACGGAAATCTCGGCCATGCGCAACGAGTCCGACGAGCACACCCGGCTCGTCATGGAACTCAAGCGCGACGGACTGCCCAAGGTCGTCATCAACAAGCTCTACGAGCACACGCAGCTTGAAGTTTCCTTCAGCGTCAACGCCCTCGCCATTCATCAGGGCAAGCCCAAGACGCTCAACCTCAAGGAAATGATCCAGTGCTACATCGAGCACCGCCGCGAGGTTATTTTGCGCCGCACGCGTTTCGAGTTGCGCAAGGCCGAGGAGCGCGCCGAGTTGCTGGAAGGCTACCTCATCGCGCTCGCGAACCTCGACGAGTTCATCCACATCATCCGCTCCAGTGCCAACAAGGACGAAGCGCGCGTGAAGCTGCTGGCCTTCGAGTGGTCGCGTGAGCAGGTCGAGCGTTGGGCCATCCTCATCCGCCGCGAAGAACGTCTGGTCGCGGGGCGTTATGCGCTGACCGAGCGGCAGGTGGACGCCATTCTGGAATTGCGTCTCTACCAATTGACCGGTCTGGAAATCGACAAGGTCGAGGCTGAATACAAGGCGCTGATCGAAACGATCAAGGACCTGCTCGACATTCTGGCCAAGGAGTCGCGCGTCATGGCCATCATCAAAGACGAGTTGATGGCCATTCGGTTAAAGCACGCCACGCCGCGCAAGACCGAGATTCTGCCCGCCGCCGGTGAGATGGCCATTGAGGACCTCATTGCCAACGAAGGCGTCATCATCACGCTCACTCATGGCGGACTGATCAAGCGCACCAACGTGAGCCAGTACCGGGCGCAGCGCCGGGGCGGCAAGGGCGTCATTGGCATGACCACGCGCGAGGCCGAGACGCCGGAGGATTCAGATTTCATTGAACACCTCTTCACCGCCAGCACGCACGACTATCTGATGTTCTTCACGAACAGCGGACGCGTCTACGTGGAGCGCGTGCATGAGATTCCCGACATGGGTCGCGCCTCGAAGGGGCGCAGCATCGCGAACCTGCTGGAGCTGCAAGCCGGGGAAAAGGTGGCCGCGATGATCCGGATTCTTTCCAAGATCGACGCGGACAAGAAGGACATCACCTGGCAGCAGTCCGGCGAACTCTTCTTCACCACCCGGCAGGGCACGGTGAAGAAAACTTCGCTCAACGAATTCTCCAATGTCCGCAAAGGCGGCATCATTGCCATCGGCATCGAACCGGGCGACACGCTCATTGATGTGCGGCTCACCACCGGTCAGAACGAGGTCGTGCTCATCACCAAGGACGGCATGAGCATCCGCTTCGCCGAGGAAGATGTGCGCTCCATGGGCCGCCCCGCCGGCGGCGTGCGTGGCATCAATCTGGACAAGGGTGACGCCGTGGTCGCCGCTGCCATCATCGTGCCGGATGCGACGCTGCTTGTGGCGGGTGAGAACGGCATTGGCAAGCGCACCGCGTTCGACGAATACCGCGTCCAGACGCGCGGCGGCAAAGGCATCATTACCATGAAGACGGGCGACAAGACCGGCAGCGTGGTGGGGGCGCTGACTGTGCGCAACGCGGACGAGATCATGCTAATCACCACCGGGGGCCAGATGGTGCGCATCCCGGTGCAGGGCATCCGCGAGGCGGGCCGCAACACCATGGGGGTGAAGCTGGTGAACCTCGACGCAGCGGACAAATTGCAGGCCATCGCGCCGGTCATTGGGGAATCCATCGAGGACGCGCCCGAGACGGACGCGCCGGAAATTCCGCCGGTGGCGTAAGAACCTCTCCTCTTGAAACAGCCCCGGCGCTGAGTTTTTAACTTGAGCGGGGAAAGAAAAAAGGCGGCGACCCACTGGGTCGCCGCCTCTGTTTTAAGCTTCGCCTATGGCACGATCTTCAACTGGAAGAAGCGGTGCGGCGCGTTGGTGGTGTAATCGGTGATGGAGATTGGTCCATCGCTGACCAGTTGGAGTATCCCGCCGTAATTCAGCCACGGTCCCGCATTGAGATCGTCCTTGTAGGTGACCTGATACTTGCGGCCGGCCGTGGCGAACCAGCCGAGGTTGAGTTCATGGCCGTTGAGCGTCACCGCGTTGAAGTCCGGACGACGGAGGACGCGCACGGTGATGGTTTCCGAATCATCCAGCGGGGGCGTGCCATTGTCGGTCACGCGCACGGTGATGGTGTTGGTGCCGGGGGCGGTGGGCGTGTAGCTGAACGCGCCGCTGAACAGGCCGAGGCTGGCCTCCGCCGGCGCTCCGCCATCCAGCGTGTAGGAGAGCGACTGGCCTCCGTCCGGGTCGGTGGCGCTGGCGGTGAACGTGAGCGTCTGGCCGATGAACAGGGACTGGCCGCCGATGGCCCCGAGCACGGGCGGGTTGTTGCCGAGACCGGGAACGAAGTTGGCCGCGCGCGGCGTGCGGTTGGTCACGAACCAGTAAAGGTTCGGCCCGCCATCCGGGAATCGGCCCTGGCTCACGTCGTTGGTCTGCGCACCGAACGTAATCGCATCAATCTGCGTGCCGTCCGACGCGTAGAGGCCGATGGCTTCTCCGCCGAGCGAGAGGGAGAAGTTGACGTGTAGGTCCGCGCGCGGCACGCCGCCGACGGTGTTCTGTCCGGCCTGGTTGTCCGCCCAGACGAGCAGATGGCCGCCGGGTGGAATGACATGCGCCATGTTGGTCGCAATGAGGAACTTGACCTTGTTGGCCAAGGTGTCGGTCAGGTAGTAGCCCGCCAGATCGACCGTGTTGGTGGCTGGATTGTAGAGTTCAAACCAGTCGTCATAACTGCCGTCCGCCGGGTCGGCGAGGTAGTTGAGGTTGCCCGCCATCCACTCGTTGATGAAGACCACGAGTGGGCCGGAGCGCCCGTCGTTCGTCCCGCGCGGCGTGGGGTAGAAAAACTCCTGGCGGTCGAACGACTGGCCGTCGGGGAACGACCCGTAGGAACGGTTGCTGGCCAGGCCCGCGTAGTTCACGTAGTCGATCACTTGCGGGGCATTGCTGTAAATGCGCGAGAGGGCCACCGATCCGGAACCGCTGGAGAGCCGGAAGCCGGTGTGCAATTCCAAGCCCGCCGTCTGGCCGGGCTGGCCGTCGCAGAAGACGACGAGGAACTGGCCGCCGGTGAGCGAGTGACCGGCGGGGAAAGCCCAGTTGGTCAGGTTGGTGTACGTGGAGGAGAGATACAGCCCGTCGAGCGAGACCGTGTTCGTGCTCCGATTGTAAATTTCGATCCACGGATCGTGCTCGGCCGCCCCATCCAGGATTCCAGTGAGGTTGTCTGCCAGCACTTCGTTGATCCACAGCGTCGGGAAAGCGGGGAGGCTGGCGATGGCCCGGTTGGTCGTGCCGGGCGTGGCAGAAATGGTCGCGGGGCTGATCAAGCCGGGCGGCACGTAATTCGAGGGCGTGATGAAGATGCTGAGGTTGGTCGCGCCCGAGCCGAGCGCGGGATCGCTGGTCAGCTTGTTGCCCCCGAACAGGCGGGCATAAAGATTGGTGGTGGTGGAGTTGCTCGCCCAGTACCAGAAGCTGAAGGTGTGCAGGGCGTTGGTCAGCGGGGTGGGGGTGAGGAACTGGTAGATGGTTTTGGTGAAGCTGGGTTGGGTCGCCGCCCCCGGACTGGTTCCGATGATCTTCATCGCGCCG
>JAYVWQ010000260.1:0-6246 GCA_043785945.1 Akkermansia sp. | reverse complement strand
TTGCGGAGCTGCTGCGTGTCCTGAACTTTTTCCAGAATCTTCTGCGCGATCTCCCGGTTGCGATTGAAGAAGCGGAGCAGTTCTTCCCGCACGGTGTTGACCAGCTCGGTGCGAATCTCGGTGTTGCCCAGCTTGTTCTTGGTCTGCGATTCGAACATCGGGTCTTTGAGGCGAATCGCCACCGCGCCAATCATGCACTCGCGCACGTCATCGCCCTCGAACTTGCCCTTGCCGTATTCGTTCACCGCCTTGAGCAGGCCCTCGCGAAAGGCGCTCAGGTGCGTGCCGCCGTCGCTCGTGTACTGCCCGTTGACGAAGGAGTAAAATGTCTCGCCATACCGGCTGTTGCTGTGGGTGAAGCAGAACTCCAGCGTCTTGCTCGTGTAATGGAGCGGCGCGTAAATCGGCTCCGAACCGTCCTTCGCCAAGTCCTCAATCACCAAATCCATCAGCCCGCGCCGCGAGACAAACGTCTGCCCGTTGAAGTTCAGCTTCAGCCCCGTGTTCAGGTAGGTGTAGTGGCGCAGCCGCTTCTCGATGAATTCCGCCTTGTACTCCGAGTCCTTGAAAATCTCCGGGTCCGGCTCGAACTCGACGTAGGTGCCGTTCGGCTCGCTGGTCTTGCCCTTGTCCTCCTTCTTGAGTTTGCCCTGCTTGAAGCGCGCCTCGACGAATTGCCCGTCGCGATGGCTGCGCACGATGAATTCCTTCGACAGCGCATTCACCGCCTTCGTGCCCACGCCGTTCAGGCCCACGCTAAACTGGAACACGTCGTCATTGTATTTCGCGCCGGTGTTAATCTGCGACACGCACTCGATGACCTTGCCCAGCGGAATCCCGCGCCCGTAATCGCGCACGCTCACGCGCGTCCCTTCCACCTTGATCTGCACCTCCTTGCCGTGGCCCATGATGAACTCGTCGATGGTGTTATCGACCACCTCCTTGAGCAGGATGTAGCAGCCATCGTCCTGGTTCGAGCCGTCGCCGATGCGGCCGATGTACATGCCCGTGCGCAAGCGGATGTGTTCGAGGGAGGAGAGCGTCTTGATTTTGCTCTCGTCGTAAACGTGCTTCTTGTCGTCAGCCATAGTCAGTCCGTGAAAATTTTTGAGCCGCGAATATCGGGAAGAAGCACGGCGATGCAACTCGAATCATTTTGATGCTGCGAAAACTACGGACGTGAACCGAGCTTTTCCCAATTCAACCATTGCTCCCAATCTGGCGCACTGAGATCGAGTCGCCATTGGCTTGCGCCACTGGTTTTGAATTGTTCATCAACTGTTTGCTTGAAAGCCTCCGGCGCAAGACCTCCCCAAAGCACGGCGAGCTTCTGAAAAAATGCTCGGCTCTCAGCGCGCTGGAATACCTCAAACGCGCCAAACTGATAGCTCGTGAACACCAGTGTGTGTGGGTACCAAGGCCGCTGGCCTCCGTGGAGAATCAAGGAGCAGACGAAACACACGAGGTCAGCCTGTTGTAACCAATAAAAAGGAACCGCTTCCGTCGCGGCGCGATTCTTCAACAGATCCGCAACCGGGTCCAAGCGATTGAGTTCGAGACGCTCATTTCTGGAACGAAGCACCTCGGAATACCCGTTGAACATTGTGAATCCTCCGGAAGCTACCCGGCGAGGCTTGTCCGATGTTGGTAAAACAAAGTGCGCCGACAGAATTGGCTTTAGCAGATCAAACTCCTGATTGCGTAGCAAAAGCCCGACGATATAGAGGAACACCTCGCTCCCGAATAACTGGAAATTTTCGCCCCACGCACGATTCCACGAATCCGTGTCTTCCGGCCACTCGCCAAGCGCGCGCAGTTCTTCCAAGAGCCGGATAATCCGATTCGGGAATGATGGTGCCTCGATTGAGCGAATCCACAACTCACACGCTTCGACGAAGTTGTCGCGGATCGGCTTAAGGACCTCCAGTGAGCGCATGAGAGTTTCGTCGAAAGGCTCATCTTTCTGGGTCTGAATTCGCTGCTGCCGAACGGTTGAAAGGAATGACGACAAGAAATCCTCTAGCAGCAAGCGTGCATTCGTTTTTCCGGCTAGCAGAGCGTCTCGATAACTGCGAAGTTTCGCCGCAAGCGGATTCGCCGGAAGAGTCGATTCGGTGATATACGCTGGCGGAACTCCTGCCGCGGGTTTCGTGTGTTCTGGCTTGTCGAAGATACGTCGCAACAGCCGCTCGTAATTCTCGGCCTCGCGTTCGGGGCTGGAAAAATCAATGTACAAGCGGCCTCGTAGGAAAACCGGCAAGTAAGCTTTTCCGTTCTCGTCATGTTCACAAATGATTGGGATAAATTTGTCCTGCTTCGCCTTGCCGTAGAGTTCTGGCGAAAGGATCTGCGCTTCAGTCCCCACGCCACGGTCACGCGCGTCCGCCTTTTCGGCGTAAGACCGATTCGAGAAGATGAGCACCTTGGTGATGGTTTTGTCCGTCACCATCGATTCCATGAACGCATTCAGGTCGTGCCCTTCTTGCATCGACCAAATATCCATTTCAACTTCTACGCCATCATTCGCCAAGCGTTGAGCAACGGCACGGACTCTTTCCGCGTGCTCAGGTGGTTGATGGCTATACGAAATCGCGATTCGAGGTGGTTTCTGCTGTTTGCTCATCTGTAGTGACACCGCTGACAGTAACGATTCGTTCGCGGCTGTCACGAATCACGTTTGTGGCAGGCGCACTCCGGTCACCGGATTGAACCACTTCAGCCCTAGAAATTTCCCGAAGTCGCTGTCGCACGAAACCACTTCGCCGTCGTGCTTCAACGCGATGGCCGCGAGATGCGCGTCTGACGTGAGATTGCCGCCAGTGCCAGCCGCGTCCACGAGCCGGCGGAATGTGGCGAGATGATTCGCGCCGGGATGCAGAACGCGGCACGCCCGGCACGCCAGCCATGCTTCGAGATAACCAAAGGACTCAGCCACAGTCATTGGCCGGTTGAGAAGCTTGGGGTTCGTGCCGATGCGCACAAATCCAGCGATGGAGTGCCAAGTCAAGCCGAGCTGTTCATCACCGTTCAACGCGCCATTCAGCCAGTCAGCGCACGGTTTTTGCAACGGCGACCCGCTGTCCACCGCGTAGAGCAGGACGTTGAGGTCGGGAATCGCGGTCATTTCCCGCCGCGATATTTGTGGATCAATTCCTCTTCCTCGAATTGTTCAAGAAGATGGCTGGGGAGCTGGTCACTGAGGATTCCCAGCGGCAGCGGCTGGATGGGGTAGGGCTTGGACTGCTTGGCGGCCGAGAAGGATTTTAATTCAAGCAACCGGCCCAGCAGTTCGTCCTTCTGCGCTTCTGGCAGTTTTTCAACCACGGCCACAATGTCTGCAACGGTGCTCACGTCGCAAAAGTATTCGAGTGGAATCAGCCTTACAAGCTGCGATGCGCGCCCCTCCTCATGCCAGACGAAAGGCCCCATCCGCCCGTGCGCCGGCGGATGTGTTCGAGCGAGGAGAGCGTCTTGATCTTGCCTGCGACCTTCGACCGCCCCCGCAAAACCGTTTATCCCCTTGCTGCCCTGGAAGCCCTCGGCTAAGAAGCTCTCGCTTTTTTTGAAATTGAACCCGGAATTTTAACATGGCCTACAAAGACGTGACCCCGCCCGCCGGCGGCAAAATTACCATCCTCAATGGCAAGCTCACCGTGCCCGATCAGCCCATCGTCCCTTTCATTCGCGGCGACGGCACCGGCCCGGACATCTGGGCGGCCAGCGTGCGGGTCATGGATGCCGCCGTGCAGAAGGCCTACGGCGGGGCGCGGAAAATTTCCTGGTTTGAGGTCTTCGCCGGGGAGACGGCCAAGAACAAGTTCGACAACTGGCTGCCCGATGACACCGTCGAGGCTTTCAAGGAATACCTCGTCGGCATCAAGGGACCGCTGACCACGCCGGTCGGTGGTGGCATCCGCTCGCTCAATGTGGCGCTGCGCCAGATGCTCGATCTCTACGTGTGTCTGCGGCCCGTGCAGTATTTCACCGGCGTGCCTTCGCCCGTGAAGCATCCCGAGAAGGTCGAGATGGTCATCTTTCGCGAGAACACCGAGGACATTTACGCCGGCATCGAATACGCGGGGGGCACGCCCGAAGCCCAGCGCGTGCTCGACTTCCTCGCGCATGAGTTCCCCAAGGACTTTGCCAAAATTCGCTTCGGCACCGCTGAGAAGGGCACCGAATACCTGCGCGCCGCCGCGCCCGATCACACCTCCCGCAGCGCCGAGGTCATCGTCGGCATCGGCATCAAGCCCGTCTCCGCCATCGGCACCATTCGACTGATGAAGGCGGCGGTGGATTACGCCATCCGCCAGAAGCGCAAGAGCGTCACCATTGTCCATAAGGGCAACATCATGAAGTACACCGAGGGCGCTTTCCGCGACTGGGCCTACAGCGCTTCGGAACGCATCTTCGGCGACAAGGTCTATACGTGGTCCAAGTGGGAACGCACCAAGAAGGAGAAGGGGGCCGACGCCGCCAACGCCGAGCAGAAGGCCGCGCTCGCCCAAGGCGCCGTGCTCATCAAGGACGCCATCGCCGACATCGTGCTCCAGCAGGTGCTGACCCGGCCTGAAGACTTCGATGTCATCGCCACCTTGAACCTGAATGGGGATTACCTCAGCGACGCCCTGGCCGCGCAGGTGGGCGGCATCGGCATTGCGCCCGGCGGCAACATCAACTACGTCACCGGCCACGCCATCTTCGAGGCCACCCACGGCACCGCGCCCAAGTATGCGGGCAAGGACGTGGTCAACCCCGGCTCCGTCATTCTCTCGGGCGAGATGATGCTGCGCTATCTGGGCTGGGGCGAAGCGGCCGACCTCATTCTCAAGGGATTGAACGGAGCCATCGCCAGCAAGCGGGTGACCTACGATTTCGCGCGCCAGATGGAAGGCGGCACGGAGATTAAGTGCTCCGAATTCGGTGACAACATGATCGCCCACATGTGAGCGGGCCACCGGACCTGCTGACTTGCGGAGGTGGAGGAATCAGAGCGTGCCGGCCTCGATCTGATCGAGATAGATGAACTCGGGGGCTTTCACGCCCGCGTCGGCCCGGATTTTGACGAGCTGGGGCGATTCGAAGAAACGCCGCGCTTGGTCGAGTGAAGTCCACACGGAGAAATGAACGATCCTATTCGGGTCATGCTGATACTTGAGCACCTGATACGACCGCTCCCCTGCGTCCCGGCGCAGCCCAGCCGCGCCGTCAAAGACCTTCTTCCAAGCGGGGTAGTCCGCGACTTCGTGGATGATCAAAACGCAAGGCATCAGAGATGGGGCTGAACCGGCCGCGAGGAAACGCCCGATGTCTGGCGGGCTGCGTGGCGGTGGCGAATCTCACTCCAAGCCCAGCACGCGACGACCCTGCTCGGAGATCATGGACTGATGCCACGGCGGGTCCCAGACCACTTCCACGTTGGCTTCTTCCACGCCGTCGAGGCAGAGGATTTTCTGCTGGGCGTCTCCCGCGATTACGCCGCCCATGCCGCAGCCCGGCGCGGTCAGGGTCATCTTCACGTTCACGCGATTGGTGCCGGTGGGGAGCTTGTCGATGGCGAGATCATAGACGAGTCCGAGATCGACGATGTTGACCGGGATTTCCGGGTCGTAACAGGTGCGGAGAATTTCCCACACTTGTTTTTCATCCACCTCGGCTGGAATGACGGCCTTGGTTTCTTCCACTGGCACAGGCAGGCCGAGCGCGTCGGCGTCCTTGCCGGCGATGCGGTAAAGTCCGCCGTGGGCGTGGACGGTGAAGGTGCCACCGAGCGTTTGGGTGATGTCCACCGGCGTGCCCTTGGGCAGACTGAGGGCGGAGCCGTGGGGAATTTGCACCGCGTCGCAATCGCGGCTCAGTTCCAGAGAAGTGACATTCTGCATACCCAAAGATTTTCAGGGAGCCGCGGGCGCTTGGCAACAGCGGAGTGAACCCCGGGTGCGATTGGGGCGCATCTGGGAAGTCCCACCGAACTTTGCACCGGGGGAGAGTGGAGCGTCACTTCCGGGGCCGCAAGCTGCGCCGCGCGTTCCTGCCTGCGTGTCCTTCGATTCTTCGCGGGACTCAATGCCCCTGCTGATGCTCCTGAATGTATTCCTGCTTCAGGCCCAGTTCTTCGGGCGCGTGCAGCACCAACATTTTCATCCGGCTGTCGGCGGGGACTTCGCGGCGGGTCAGCTTCGAGACCACGATCATCAGGGTGATGGCCAGCGGCACGGTCCAGATGGCCGGCTGTTCGCAGAGGAT
>JAYVWQ010000259.1:0-6460 GCA_043785945.1 Akkermansia sp. | reverse complement strand
GGTGGCGAAGGCCGCGCCGTTGCGCAGCCAGCGGTAGGTCAGCGGCGGGGCCCCCGTGGCCGTGATGCTCAGGGTGACACTGGCCCCTTGCAGCACCGTGTTGGTCCGCATGGGCACCGAGACGCCGGGCTTGATGAGGACAAAAATGAAGGCGTTGGAGCTGACTACGGAGCCGAGGTCATCGGTGGCTACGACGGAGAAGGTGCCGTGGTGATTGGTCACATTGGCCCCGGTGAAACTGTAGCTCGCGTTGGTCGCGCTGGGCAGGTTTGTCCCCTCGAAGCGCCACTGGTAACGCACCGGGCCGTTGCCGGGGGCCTGGGAAACCAGCGTCACGTTCGTCCCCGGCAGCACCCCTTGGTTCGTGGGCTGCACGGAGAAGTAGATCGGGGTGATGACGGTGAGCGTGGCATTGGAGCTGATGGCCGAGCCAGCCGGGTTGAGGGCCACGGCGCGATAGGCCCCGACCTGGGCATACTGGACGTTGCTCAGGTTGAGCGTGGCGTTGGTCGCACCGGAGATGGTCACGCCATTGAACAGCCATTGCACGGTCACGCTGTCGCCGCTGAGGGCGACGGTGAAGGTGACCGCGCCGCCGAGGAACGGGGTGGCGTTGGTCGGCTGAGTGGTGAAGACGGGCGGGGTCGCCGCTGAGGGCGCACGGCCCGGCGAGGGCGCGGCCGCGACCCAGTTGGTCGGGTCATTGCCGTAATCGCCGGCCACGAGACGCAGCAGCGCGGGACCAAAACCATCGGCCAGCACGGGCCACGGCGAGAGGTCCGTGTAATGCACGCGCTCAACGAGGATGAACGGCACGCTCACGGCATCGGGCGCGTCGGGGCGATAGAGTTCGACCTTCTCATCGGAGTTGTCGAGCTGGCCGGAGAACGGGCCGACGACGGACACGTTGGTCGGCACACTGTAGCGGGCGCGGAAATTCGCCAGCGCGGTCGCGTTGGTCAGCGGGTTGAAACTGACCACGACGATGAAACCATTCGCGGGCACCACGTCGTTGGTCGAGAAGATGTAGCTGAGGCCGTCGGTCAGTTTCCAGCGGTTGGTTGGAAATGCCACGTCATAGAGCGGCACCGCGTTGGTGGTGAGGTTTTGCAGCTCCACATATTCGCCGTCCGTATCGTCCAGGAGGTTCGTGCCGCTCACCAAGTCGGGCGGGTGATACATAATTTCGCTGATGACGAGCGGGCCGACTCTGGGCAATGCATTCGGGGAGCCAAGCGTGCTGCTGCTCTGGGCCACGAAGTGAATGTCACCCTGGCTGTTGGTGTGGCGGCCGAAAGTCACGCCATTCTGCGCGCCGTCAAAACCGAAGCCGTGGTAGTAGCCGTTGGGCAGGCCGGCCGCGTCGGCGGAGAACAGGTAGGCTTCATCACCCTTGGAGCTGAAGGAGAAGCCGCTGGGTCCGACGTTGAAATCCGCTTCGGTGAAGAGGATGAATCCACCCGCCGGCAAAATGGTCGGCGCGGGGATGCGGAATTTCTGCGGCGTGAAGAAGTCGTCGCTGATGCGCCAGTTGCCGATGTCCACGGCGTTGGTCGTGGGGTTGTAAAGTTCGATGGCGTCCACGGTCGGGAGGTCGGTGTGGGTCAACACCTCGTTGACGAGAATTCCCGCGAAGGTGAGCGGCGGAACAGACGGACCGCCGGGCGTGCCGTTGAATTCCACACTCGCGCGCCAGGAGGCCTGGTCGCCCCAGGTGTTGAAGGGCGCGTTCTCGTTCACGATGACGAGCGACAGCCCGTTGCCGTCGGTCATGGGGTACCAGGTATTGTTGTAGTTGAAGTCGAGAATCTTCTCCCCCACTGCGTCGTCGAGGCGGATGTTTTCGCCGTTGTTGTCGAGCGTGCCAAGGAACGGCCCGGTTACGTTCGTGATGCCGGGATAGCGCGCCGCGAAGGCGGCGAGGTTCTTCGCCAGCACCAGGGTGGCGCCGGCGGGAAGATTCGTCACCGTGGCGCTGGTGAAGACGAAGTCGATCCCGTTGGTGAAGTGGATGCCGGTGAGGTTGAGCGGGACCGGGCCAATGTTCTTGAGTTCGAGATATTCAAATTCCTCACGGCCGTAGGGGCTGCCCACGTTGGTCGGGCCGGGGTGATACATGATCTCCGTGATGCGCAGATACTGCTGCGCGAGGCTGGGCGCACCCACGTAGGTGAGCGAGCTGTTGGTCTGTCCGGCGACGTTGACGAGCACCAGCGTTTCGCCCCGCGCGGACAACTGGCCGCTGTACGGGCCGACCGCATACATGCGCAGTCCGGCGCGCGGGCCGGTGGTGCGGGCGCGGAAGGCCTTCACGTCCGGCGTGAGATAAAGGCGATTGTTCGCCGTGATGGTGGTGCCGGGCTGGAAGGTGAAGTCCACCGCGCCGCGAACCTTCCAGCCCGTGAGATCGATGGTGAAGTTGTTGGTGTTGATCAGCTCGATGTATTCCTGCGCCTGGTTGGTCGAGGCCGGGTTGTAGTCGATGGCTCCGAAGTTGATGAACAGATTGGTCGGCTGCGCGTTCGGGATGCCATAGGCGGATACGGTGGCGGGCAGGGCGAGGAAGGTGCGGCGGCCGGGCAGGTAAAAATTCTTCAAGCGCATCAGTTCGATCTCGAAATTGTTCGTGGCGTTGGCTGTGGTGGGGTTGGCCGGTCCGCCGTGCGCAGGATAAACCGCGCTCCAAGTCGCCCCGCCCCATTTGATTTTGTCCAGCGTGGCGTCGGCGCGCACGAGGTTGGCGAAGTAGTCGATGCGCCCGCGCAGGTTGTCCGCGTTGGTGGCGGTGCCGGCCGGTTGCAGTAGTTGATCCATCAGGGTCCGCGTGCGGCGCATCCACATTTCCTTGAGCTCCGGATTGGCCCACATGAGCTTGAAGAGCGTGTTATTATTGCCCACGCCGACAAACAGATTCGTGTAGGTGGTGTCGTCGAAATAGCCGGCGTTGTTGCCGTCCGGGCCCGTCCAGACGTGGGCTAGGCTCAGATCAAAGTCCCAGGGCAGCGGCGACCACTCGCCCGACTTGTTGGTGTCGCGGAAGAAATAATAATTCTTGTGACAGCAATCGTGATCGCTCGAAACGGTCTTTTGCGCGAGGAAGTTGATCGCGGCCGGCAGGTTCACGTTGTCCCACAGGTAAGTCGTGCGCGAGGTCGCGTCGCCGGTCACGGCGATGGCGTTGTAGAACGCCTGGAGATCGGCGTTGCCCTCGTACTTGCGCGTCTTCTTCTCGTTGGCCGCGATGTTCGCGTCGAAGGTCGTGTACATCTTGTAGAGCGAGCCGTCCGGGTCGTAGCCGATGCGCTCCAGATACTTGTCGTTGCCCTGCTCGGAGAAAGTCGTCACGCAGAAGAACGTCCCGTTCTGCTGCACGCGCAGCGGGAAGGTATAATGCGCCAGCACGCCCGCGTTCGTGTAAATCTCCGTGTTCAGCGGCACGCGCAGATGCGAGCGGTCCGCCCAGGTCGAGATGATGGCGAAGTCGCCCAGCTTGGGCTTGTCCGGGCTGACCTCCAGCTTGTAGCCGGAGTTCAAATTGAAGTTGTAACTGTGCTTGGGAAAGCCGGCCGAGCTTTGCCCGTGCAGCGTCACGCCAATGTTGTCGAGGAACTGGCCGTTGTAATAAACCGAGCAGCGCGTGCCCACATCGCTGTTGGCCCCGGCCGCGTTGGCAATGAACCAGTGCAGCATGGGCAGGTTGTTCGTCTGCGGCAGATAGATGACGGTGCCAAAATACTCCGGCGAATCCAGCGGCGCGTCGAAGATGGGGAAGCGCGTGCGGTTGGAACGCGTGTCCGTGGCCGAGATGTAGTAGCGCACCATCTCGCCGGGATTCGAAGCCGTGGCCGGAATGGTCGCCCCATACACGCCGTCGCCCGCCGCGCCGTCGCCGTGCAGGCCGTCGTCAAACATCGCGGCCGTCACCTCGTTGCTGAAATTCACGCGATAGATCATCAGCACGTTGCTGATCGCGTTGAACGTCGGGAACACACTGGCCGTGACGACGATGGGGTCGGTGTCGCGCGGCGCCTCTGGCAGGTGCGCCGCGCTGGCCACGATGGGACCGAGGTTGGTCGAGGCCGCGCCGTTGGCCGCGCCGGGCGTGGGTCCGGCGAAGTAGCCACCGTTGGTGCCGAACGCGACGTTGAACGCGCGCACCTCCGGTAGAATGAGAAAATCAGTATCCCCCGCGAAGGCGTTCAAGCCCTGGATGGCCAGTACGTTCGTCCCGTCGTGGACCAATCCGGCGAACGACGTGATGTCAATGTCCTCGGCCTGGTTCGAGTCGCCGTCGAAGCGGTTGGTCGTGGCGGCGGAATTCCAGGTCAGCGGATTTTGGAAGGAAATGGCGTTGCGCGAGGCCACGTTCACTCCATTCAAATAGGCCACAAACCCATCGTCGTATTTCATGCGCAGGGTCAGGAAATTAATCGTGGCCGCGTTCGTCACGGTGAAGGGAATACGGATATAAGCCGTGGCGTTCACGTCCTTCATCGCCGTCTGGATGTTGGAGGCAATGGCGTCGGTCAGGGTCGGCGTGCCGCGCACCACCATGGTCATGGTCGAGCCGTCCGAGCCGTCATCCGTCGCGCCGCCCACTCCCGTCGGGTCGAGGGCCAGGTCGATGAAGTCGCCGACGTGAACATTGGTGAGGATGACCGAGCGCGGCGTGGCCGTGCCCTGGGCGCCACCGATGACCACGACATCTTTTTCCACGCCGTTGTGGAAGAGATGACCGGTCACGCCGCTGCCGTTCAAGTTGGCTTTCGCGACCGTCCAATCGACCGTGATGCGCCCGCCCACTTCGCTGGCCCAGCGGCGGATGACCCAGTGCTCGGCCCCGTTATTGATGCCGTTGGGGTGCATGCCCGTCTGGCCGATTTCGTCCCAGGGCGGATTGCCGGACGGCCAGTCCCAGAGTGATCCCGTCCAGTAATTGAGGGCGCCAAACGGCGCGGTGCTGCGCGGGTAGGAAATGAAATCGCCGGACTGATAACCCGGCACCACCGTGTCCGTGGTCCGGTTGTAATAACCGTAGGACCAGTTCTTCTCCCCCTGCGTGCCGGTCGTGGACCAGTCCGCCACCGAATCCGCGACCACGCTGTTGCCCGGGTCCGCCGTCTCGATGTGGGCGGTGAAGACCGCGTTGTCGCACAAATCATTGGTGCGCGGGTCGAGCACGAAATCCACGCGCGAACCAAAGCTCACCGGCACCGTCGTGGTGTAAGTCGGGCTGCTCAGGAAGGCCGCCTGTTGAAACACTTCGGTGCCATCCACGAAAATTCTTCCCAGCACGCCGTCGCCGCACGCGGCGGGTGAGGTCAATATCCAGTTGCCCGAGAAGCGCACGGTCAGCGGCGTGTTGTTCGGGCCGGGCTTGAACCAGTAGCTCAAGGTGTAGGTGTCCACCGTGCTGAGTGCCGGGGCAATCGTCTGGAAGATGGACGACGCCTGCGTGGTGCCGCCGTTGGTCGCGACGAGGTGCAGGCTGCTCGTGCCGCCATGCCGCACGTCCGTGACGATGGCCGAGGGCGAATGATTGGCCGAAACCGTCCACGGCCCGCTCAGTGCGGATTCAAAATCGCCATTGGACAACAGATTGGGACCGAACTCCGGCACACTGCCGAGCACCAGCTTCATGTCGTCAATGTAGCCGTCGCCCGCCGCTGTGAGATACACGTAGAGTGCGCTGTTCAAGGCCACGCCCGTGGCCGTCACATAAACCCACTCACTCGTGTGGACGAGCTGGCCGGTAATCTTGATCGCGCCCGCCGCCTCGCTCACGTAACGCCGCACCGCCCAGTGATCCGCGCGGGTCGGGCTGCCGTTGGCCGCGTTGCCCAGCGCCCCCTGCGCGTTAATCTGCGTGAACGGCGGATCGCCGTTGAACCAGTCCCAAGCCGAGCCATTCCAATAATTGTTCGAGCCGTAGGCCCCGTTAGCGTTGGGGAAGAAACTGATGTCCAGGTCCGAGTAGAGTCCGTTCGGGTCGGCTTTCCGATCCCAGTAGCCGTAGTACCAGTTGTTCGATCCCTGCTGGCCGGAGAATTCCGCCACCGAATCCGCCAGCACCACCGGCGTGAAAAGTCCCTGCCCATCCGTCTCGTAGCCCACGCCCGTCACCGCCGCCAGCCAGCCCGAGTCGTCAAATTCCGGCGCAATCCAAGTGCCGCCCAGCACGTCGTTCGTCGGGATATACACCCGAGCCGCCGCGCCCGTGGCCAGCAGCGTCGTGGTCGTCTGTTGCACCGGGATGCCATAGCTCACGCGTGCCACTTGGGCCGGAAAAGTCGGCGCAAACTGCGACGCCACCGTCACGCCGTCCGGGCGGATGAGGCCGAGATATTCGCCGTTGGCGTTCAGGCTGAAGCTGGTGTGCAGTTCCTTGCCCGGCACCGCGCGGTTCTTGCCCGAGGCGAAGACGATCAAATAGCCGTTGGGCGCGACGTTGGTCGCGGGG
>JAYVWQ010000258.1:0-2238 GCA_043785945.1 Akkermansia sp. | reverse complement strand
TGGCTTGGTAACGGGCACCGGCGCCGCCGTCGAATCCGTCGAAGGAAGGGGGTGAAAGGAATAGTGCGCTCATTAAATGATCTCAGTCAGGGTCAAAACTTGTCGTGGGAAGGCCGGTTATTCCGCCTTCACTTCAATCTTTTTGGCGGCGTCAATCTTGGCCAGCAACTCGTCGCGCTGCGTGGTGTCCACTTCCGGCTCCTGATGGTCGTGGGGGCCATTGCGCTGGAAGACCGACTGGGCACCGTTCATGGCCGCGCGGGGCGAATTAATCGCGGCCTTGGCTTCCGCGAGGTGGCCTTTGCCGATGGTGGTGCCGTTGTAGGCGCGCTTCTCCAATTCCGCGCTGGCGGGGAAGGGCTTGGGTTTCGCACCGAAATTGTATTTGAAGTTCTTCCAGTTGTCGCCGGACTGGTAGTTGGTTCCAAGCGCGCCGCTCGGATCGTAGCCGCAGTGGACCATGCAATGTTCGCAGCGGGAATCGCGCGCGACGCCGTTGACGACGCCGTATTTGTCCCACTGCACCTTGTCGAGCATCTCCTGATAGCCGGCGTAATGGCCGTCGGTCATTAGGTAGCACGGAGCCTTCCAGCCGCGCACATTATAGGTGGGAATGGCCCAGGCGGTGCAGGTCAGCTCGCGCTTACCGGCGAGGAATTCCTGATAGACCGGCGTGCCGAAGATGGTGAACGCCTTGCCCCAGGCCTCGATCTTCGCGAACTTCTGCCGCGTCATGTCGCGGGTGAGGAAGAACTCCTTCGGGTCGCGGCCGAGGCGCTTGACCATGTCCTTCTTGGCGGCGTCGTAATCGTAGCCGGGGGAAATCGTGTGGCCGTCCACGTCGAGCGAGGAGAGGAACTTGAACATGTCCTCGATCTCCTGCACGTCGGTCTCCTTGTAGACGGTCGTGTTCGTCGCCGTCTGGTAGCCGAGGATCTTCGCCATCTTGATGGCAGCGACGCATTCCTTGAACACACCCTCGCGCTCGACGATGAGGTCGTGCGTGAACTCCAGCCCGTCCACATGGACGTTCCAATACATCCACTTGCTGGGTTTGATGACGACCTTGGCTTTCGCGGCGGCATCGGCGTTGCGGATGGCTTCGGCTTCCTTTTCGGTCACGAGCTTCTCGGCGACGAGTTGCTGGAGCTTGGGTTCCATCTCCAACGTGAAGACGGTGGCCAGGTAGTCGCGCATCTTCTTCCGCATGAACGTCGCATTCGTGCAGATGTAGATGATGCGCTTCTGCTCGCGCAACCCGGCGACCAGTTCCTCAATCTTCGGGTAAATCAGCGGCTCGCCCCCGCAGATGGACACCATCGGCGCGTCGCAATCCACGGCGGCGGCGAGGCACTGCTCCAGCGGCACCATGTCCTTGAGCGATGTGGAATACTCGCGGATGCGTCCACAGCCGGTGCAGGTGAGGTTGCAGGTGTGGAGCGGCTCGAGCTGGAGGACCATGGCGAACTTCGGCGTCCGCTTGATGACCTTGTGCTTGATGATGTGCCGAGCGATTTTGACCGTCAGCGCTAGGGGAAAACGCATTTTGTGTTGGAGAAATATGCCGGGAAAACCGGATCAACGAATGGCGACGAGAACAGGAGTTGGGGCCGAAGGGGCCGGGGGAACCGGAGGGGCGGAATTCTCGTTGCGGATGAGGCCCGGCAGAAGGAAAGAAGCGGGCGAGACACTGCGCTGCGCGGCGATTCCGCCACAGCCGGTCGACAAAACCATCATGCCGACCGCGAGGAGCCCCAAAATGCCGTTCCTCAGTTTTTTCATGGCCCGGCAGTATAGGTTTGAAGCCGGCCCCCGCAACCCATTTTACCCCGGCTGGACCAAGCGGTTGGGAGGGGTGGTTAGCGCGTGGCGGACACCTTTGGCCAGTTCTTCGAAGTCGAATGGTTTGGGCAGCAGGCTGAAATTGTTCTTCTTGAGCAGCGTTTCGTTCATCACATCGGCGCTGTAGCCGGTGATGAGCAGGACCTTGAGACCGGGTTTGGCCTGGCTGAAGCGGATGGCCAGTTCTCTTCCGTTGATGCCTCCCGGCATGACGATGTCGGTCAGGAGAAGGTCGATCTGGCCTTGGAATTTTTCCCAAAGCTGGAGGGCCGCCGCTCCCGAGGAAGCCTCGTGGACTGTGTAGCCCTGATGTCTGAGCGCGCTGACGATGAGGCTGCGCACGGGCGGTTCGTCTTCGACTACGAGGACTGTTTCGCCCCGACCCGCCGGCAATGG
>JAYVWQ010000257.1:0-12512 GCA_043785945.1 Akkermansia sp. | reverse complement strand
CCCACCACGTTCAATCCGCAAATCCCGTTGTCCCCCCGCGCCACGGTGAAGGGCGGCAAATCCTGGCTGATGGCCGAGCCGCCCTGCATCATGGCCAGCGTGCCCACGCGCACGAACTGGTGCAGCAGGCAGTTGCCGGAGATGAACACGCGGTCGGCCACGCTCACATGCCCGGCGAGCAGCGCCCCGTTGGCAATGATGATGTGGTTGCCGATCTGGGCGTTGTGGCCGACGTGGGAATTGGCCATGAAAAAATTGTTGGAGCCGACCACCGTGTCCTCGCGCGTGTTGTTGGAGCGATGCACGGTGACGTTTTCCCGGAAGACGTTGTTGTCGCCGATGCGCAGGCGGGTCGGCTCGCCCTTGTATTTCAAGTCCTGCGGAGCCTCGCCCACGACCGAGCCGGCGAAGAAATGGTTCTTCGCGCCCGCCGTGGTGTGGCCGGTCAGGTAGGTGTGTGGGCCGACCACGCAATCTGCGCCGAGAGTCACATGCTCGTCGATGACGGCGTGGGGGCCAACGTGGACGTTGGGGCCGAGCTTCGCTTTTTTATGAACTACCGCCGTGGGATGGATCAACACCGGGTCAGATGAACATGGAGGGACGCGGTTTGGAAAGCGGATTTCCCGCGACGCAAGGCTGGATGGGGATGAGAAACACCTGAACTATTTCCCGTCTTTGATCTGCCGTTCCAAACGCGGCACGGCGCGGAGCGGGCCGCGGTACATGTTAGTGTCGCGAATCTCGCGCAACGCGGCCAGCGCCCTCTTTGGTTCGTTGGATTGTTCGTAGGCCAGCGCGATTTGCGAGCGCGCCCAGTCGGCGCGGGCGGGCGTCTTCACGGTCTCCAGATACATTTCATAAACGCGCACCACGTTGTTGAACTCGTAGTTGCGGCGGAAAATGTCGGTGCATTGGGTGAGCAAATTTTCCTCGTTGAAGGGGGAGCGGCGGTTGGTGTCGGTGGCGAGATCGAGGTGGGGCAGGACATAGCCCTCGCAGATGCGCGCGGCCAGACCGCCGTTCATCGCGTGGTTTGCGGCCTGCCGGCTGGCATTGAGGGCGAGAGTCACGCCCTGGCGGCGATGATCGGGCTGGCCGCTTTCCAAAAGGCGTCGCGCCACGAACAGTTCCTGGCCGATGGTCTGGTACATCGCGTCGTAGCTGCCGGCGGTTTCCATGGTCTTCTCCGTCTCGGCGGTGAACTCGTTGCGGGCTTTGGTCAGCGCGGCGGTGGTCGCCGGGGCCGAACCGGCCGTCTCGGCCTGAAAGGCGCGCTGGAATTCCCACAGATCATTTTCGATGGGGGTGATGGCTTCGTTCTTGGCTTCCACTTCAACGCGGCGGGCGGCGGTCTTTTGTAAAGCGGGCACGCGCCCGCGCAGCACGGCGGCGCTGGCTTGAAGTTCGGTGGCGCTGGTCGCGCCGGGCAGCGCCTCGTTCATTTGTTTGGTCAGCGCGGCCAGTTCGGCGGTGGCTTCCTTCAATTGATTCTCGCTCCTCCCGACTTCCCGATCGAGCACGAGCGCCGTTTTCTTCAACGTCAGGTATTCCTCGCGCAACTCCTCGAAGCTCTGGCCGGTGCGAGAGCCTTTCGGCAGGACGGGCGCAGCGGTGGAAGGCGCGGGTTTGGCCATCTCGGCTTTCGAGGGGAAGGGGAAATCAATTTTGAAGTTGCCGGTGTGCGCCTCCTTCTTCAAATAACGGTCCACGCGCCAGCGCACCAGCCAGGGCTTGGGCGGATGAGTGACGCGATACCAAGCCAGCGCCGAAAGTCCGGCCAGCAACGCGACGGCACCGAGCGCCCAGAGGATGCGAGGGGAGAAGCGCCTCTTCAAGTTGAGGTCACGCAGGTTGCTGTCGCCTTTCATTCAGGAGGGGAAAGAGCCGGCCCGGCGGCTCAAGGTTACATGCGATGTAACCTGAGTCGCGTCGTTCCGGTCTGCCCGTGAGACGAACGCCCAACGAAGGATCATTATGAAGAAGTTCTGTTTCCGCCTCGCGCAGCGCGCCAGTTTTATGGCCGTCGCCCTCCTGCTCACCGCAGTCACGGCGAGGGCCGCTGATGATGCTCCGCCGACGGTGCCCGCACCGAGTCCGGCCCTCGCTCCGGCTCCGGCTCAGGACGCCAACCCGCCCGGTGGACGCGGCAATCGCGGGAACAACATCAACAACCTTCAGCGCGGCAATGTGGGCGGCGGCGGCGGTGCTGGCCTGAACTTCGATGACAAACAGCGCGAGCTGTTGCAGGAGTCCCGGCAGACCCACAACGACGACCTCCGCAAGCTCAACGAGAAGCTGGCCGAGGCGCAGAAGGAATACGTCAAGGCCGTCGTCGCGGAGAAATTTGATGAGAAAGTTGTGCGCGAGAAGGCCGACGCCATCGGCAAAATCCAGGCCGACATTCTGGCCCTGAACGGCAAATCCTTCGCTGTCGTTTCCCCCACGCTCAAGCCCGAGCAGCGTGAATCGCTGGAAGGCAACGTGCGCATCGGCATCGTCATCATCAGTCCGACGACGGGCTTCGGCGGCGGGCCGGGCGGGAATTTTGCCGCTCCGACCGGCGCGGGGGGCGCGGGTGGTGGTCGTCGTGGCGGCGGTACCGGCGGACCAGGTGGGGCCGCTGGCATTGGCGGCGGCAACGGTGGCCCGGGCGGGAACAACGCCGATCAACCTCGTCGCCGTGGTGGCAACGGAGGCACCGCTCCCGGTCAGTAACCGACGCTCCACCGACCTCTTCCATGATCAAAATTCGCGCGGGGACGGTGTTGGTTGCGGCTTTCATTTCCTTCCTGACGATTCCGGCCTTGTGGGCCGGCGAGGTCGCGGGCTTCAAGTTTGACTTCGGCTCCGGCCCGGCGGCGGCGGGCTGGACGAAAGTGCTTCCGTCCACGATTTACTCCCGGGATTGGGGCCACGGTTTCGAGCCGGGCGCGAGCCTCTCGGCCGTCGAGCGCGAGGGAAACAATTTCTATTTTAATGACTTCGTGACCAGCGCCCGGCCTTTCCTTTTCTCCGTCGCGCTGCCTGAGGGAAATTACCGCGTGACCGTCATGCTGGGGGACGCGGCGGGAGCATCCACGAATACGATCAAGGCCGAGTCGCGACGGCTCATGCTGGAGAACGTCGTGACGGCTCCCGGAAAATTCGCGACGCGCAGCTTCACCGTGAACATCCGGACAGCAAGAATCTCGGGCGGCGGCGCGGTCAAGCTGAAGGAGCGCGAGCGAGATTACCTGCACTGGGACGACAAGCTGACCCTGGAGTTCAACGGCGCGCGCCCCTGCGTGGCCGCGCTGGAAATCACACCCGCCACCAACGCCGTCACGGTCTATCTCGCGGGCGATTCCACCGTGACCGATCAGCCGCGCGAGCCGTGGAACAGTTGGGGCCAGATGCTCCCGCGTTTTTTTAGCGCCGACGTGGCCGTGGCAAACCACGCCGAGTCTGGAGAGTCCTTCAAGAGTTCCATCGGCGCGCACCGCTTTGACAAAATCTTCAGCACTATTAAGCCGGGCGACTACCTGTTCATGCAGTTCGGCCACAACGACATGAAGGACAAGGCCGCCGACGCGCTGGCCAGCTACAAGTTGAACTTGGAACGCTGCGTGGAGCAGGCGCGCAGGGCCGGGGCCACGCCCGTGCTCGTCACGTCGATGGAGCGCAAGGGCGGCGTGGACCGCGACACGCTCGGCGATTATCCCAAGACTGTCCGCGACGTGGCGCGCGCGAAGAACGTCGCGCTCATCGACCTGCACGCCATGAGCAAAGTTTTGTACCGGGCGCTGGGCACGAACCTCAGCCAAGCCTTTCAGGACGGCACGCACCACAACAACTACGGCAGCTATGAACTCGCGCGCTGCGTCGTCGAGGGCATCAAGGCCAACCAACTGCCGCTGGCGAAACTCCTCGCGACTGATGGGGCCGCTTTCGATCCGGCGCATCCCGATCCGTTGGACCAGTTCAAAATGCCGCCCAGCCCGCAGCGCGATGCGACCAAGCCGGACGGTAACTGAATCAAGCCACCCCGCCCCATGATGCGCTCTCTCGCTGGATTTTCTCTTGCCCTCGTTCTCACCGCGCTGGCCGCACCCGCTGCGGAGACGACGGCGCAGACCAATCAGGCCGCGCGGCCCGCGCTGTTCCTCATCGGCGACTCCACGGTGCGCAATGGTCAGGGCGCGGGCGGCAGCGGTCAGTGGGGTTGGGGCGAACCGCTCGTCGGTCTTTTCGACTCGACGAAGATTCGCGTCATCAACCGCGCCATCGGCGGGCGCAGCAGCCGGACCTTTCTGACCGAAGGCCGCTGGGACAAGGTGCTCGCCGAACTGAAGCCGGGCGACTTTGTCCTCATGCAGTTCGGCCATAATGACGGCGGTGCAATCAACGATGATTCACGGGCGCGCGGCAGCCTCAAGGGCCTCGGCGAAGAGTCGCAGGAGATCGACAACCTGCTGACCAAGAAACACGAGACCGTCCACAGCTACGGCTGGTATCTGCGCAAATTCGTCGCCGACACTAAGGCCCAGGGCGCGACGCCCATTGTTTGTTCGCTCGTGCCGCGCAAAACCTGGAAGGACGGAAAAATCGCGCGCTCGAACGACTACGCAAAGTGGGCTGCCGCCGTGGCGAAAAGCGAGAAGGTCGGCTTCATCGATCTCAATGAGATCATTGCGCGCCGCTACAACGAACTCGGCGCGGAAAAAGTGGAGCCGCTCTTCGCCGACCCGCACACGCACACCAGCCTGGCCGGGGCCGAACTGAACGCCGCCTGCGTGGTGGAGGGATTGCGCGCCCTGCCGGATGCGCCGTTGAATAAATTCCTGCGCCCTTCCACTCTGCCGAAACCATGAAGCACATCCCCGCGACGTTCCGGCTCGTTCTGGCACTCTTCACCGTTCTCACCGGCTCCTCCCTCTCCGCCGCCGAAGCCACCAACTCCTTCCCCGTCGTCATCCGCGTACACGCGGCGCAGACGCGCGGCGAACTCAAACCCATCTGGCGTTTCTTCGGCGCGGACGAGCCGAACTATGCCTACATGAAGGACGGAAAGAAGCTCCTCGGCGAGCTCGGTGAGTTGCGGCCGCAGTCGGTTTATTTCCGCGCGCACGGGTTGCTCTGCTCCGGCGACGGCACGCCCGCGTTGAAGTGGGGTTCGACCGGAGCCTACAGCGAGGACGCCAACGGAAAGCCCATCTACAACTGGACCATCGTCGATCGCATCTTTGACACCTATCTCGAACGCGGCGTGAAGCCCTACGCGCAGATCGGTTTCATGCCCAAGGAAATGTCCGTGAAGCCCGAGCCGTATCAGCATCACTGGACGCCTCTCGCCAAGTACGACGAGATTTACACCGGCTGGGCGTATCCGCCCAAGGACTACGCGAAGTGGGCCGAGCTGGTCTTTCAGTGGACTAAACACTGTGTCGAGAAGTACGGCCGCGCCGAGGTGGAGCGCTGGTATTGGGAAGTGTGGAACGAGCCGAACATCGGTTACTGGCGCGGCACGCCGCAGGAGTTTTACCAGCTGCACGACTACGCCATCGACGCCGTGCGCCGCGCCCTGCCCACCGCGCGCGTGGGCGGACCGGATGACGCGGGCGGCGGCAGTAAACATTTCCGCGAGTTCCTCGAACACTGCGTGCGCGGCACCAACTACGCGACCGGCCTGCGCGGCACGCCCTTGGATTTTCTCTCCTTCCACGCCAAGGGTTCGCCCACGTTTGTCGAGGGCCATGTGCGGATGGGCATCGCCAATCAGTTGCGCGACATCAACTCCGCCTTCGGCGTGATCGCGTCGTTCCCGGAACTCAAGCCCAAGCCCATCGTCATCGGTGAGTCTGACCCGGATGGCTGCGCGGCGTGCCAGGGCAAGCAGCTTGGCTATCGCAACGGCACGATGTTTTCGAGCTACACCGCCGCTGTCTTCGCGCGCAAACACGATCTGGCCGCGAAGCACGGCGTGAACCTGGAGGGCGCGCTGACCTGGGCGTTTGAATTTGAAGACCAGCCGTTCTTCGCCGGCTTCCGCGTGCTGGCGAGCAACAGCATCGATCTCCCGGTGCTCAATGTCTTCCGCATGTTCAGCCAGATGGGCGGCCAGCAGCTCGACGTGCAAAGCGACGGAGCGATACCGCTCGACGCGCTACTCAAGAGCGGCGTCCGCGCAAAGCCCGACGTGGCTGCGCTCGCGAGCCTCGACGGCCGCAAGCTCTGCGTGCTCGCGTGGCATTATCACGATGACGACTTGCCAGGCCCCGATGCCGAAGTGGAACTCGCGCTCGACGGACTGCCGCTGCCCAAGGGCGCGGCGCGGCTCCGCCAGTTTCAAATCGACGCCGAGCACAGCAACGCTTTCGCGACCTGGCAGCGCATGGGTTCGCCCGCGCAACCCAGCGCCGCGCAATACGCGGTGTTGGAAAAAGCAGGAAAGCTCGCAGCGCTGGGCGCGGCGCGTGAAGTGGCCGTCGAGAACGGTCGGAGCGTGGTGCGGCTGAACCTGCCCCGGCAGGCCGTGACGCTGCTGGTTTTTGATTTGGGAGCGACGGCGAAGTAAGGCCAGCCACCGGATTATTCTGGAGAAATGGAATGAATGTCACGCGATTCATGCAATCGTCATTCACCCCGCACTGAAACTATGAGGACAAAACAAATTCCCCTCATCGCCCTTCTGATCTGTGCCGCCACGTTGCTGCTGGCCGTCAGCAGCCGCGCGCAACGCCAGATGGAAAACCTCGGACGCGGCGTGGTGGCCATCCATCAAGGCGGGGGCAAGGTCTTCGTGTCATGGCGATTGCTCGGCACCGAGCCGGATGAGCTGGCCTTCAACGTCTATCGCGCGAGCGGTGACGGCGCGGCGGTGAAGCTGAACAAGGAGCCACTCAAAGACGCGACGTGCTTCACTGACGAGGGCGCGAAGCTGGAGCAGCCCTCGAGCTACTTCGTGCGCGCCGTGCTGAAGGGGAAGGAACAGGACGCGAGCGCGCCATTCAAATTGACGGCAAATGCCCCGGCACAGCCTTACCTCTCCATCCCGCTGAAGCTCCCGCCCGGTTACACCGCAAACGACAGCTCGGTCGGCGACCTCGACGGCGATGGTGAATACGAGATCGTTTTGAAATCCGAACAGCGTCCGCGCGACAATTCCCAGACCGGCCTCACCGGCGAAACCATTCTGCAAGGCTACAAGCTCGACGGCACGCTGCTCTGGACGATCCACCTCGGCAAAAACATCCGCGAGGGCGCGCACTACACGCAGTTCATGGTCTATGACCTTGATGGCGACGGCCTCGCCGAGATCGCCTGCAAGACGGCCGACGGCACCATCGACGGGAAGGGCAAAGTGATCGGCGACGCGAACGCCGACTGGCGCGACACCACGCCCGGCTCGCGCACCCTCGGCAAGGTGCTCAGAGGCCCGGAGTATTTCACTATCTTCAACGGGCGTACTGGCGCGGCGCTCGTCACCACGAATTATGTGCCCAGTCGCGGCGACCTCGGCGGCTGGGGTGGCGACGGCGGCAACGGCGGCAACGACAGCACGGGCAACCGCGTCGATCGTTTCCTCGCCTGCGTCGCGTATCTCGATGGCGTGCGTCCGAGCGTGGTCATGTGCCGAGGTTACTACGGCCGCACCGTGCTCGCGGCGTGGGACTGGCGCGACGGCCGGCTCACCCAGCGCTGGGTCTTCGACTCGACGAACCGCGCCAATCCCTTCTCCGGTCAGGGCGCGCACTCCGTGAGCGTGGCCGACGTGGACGGCGATGGCCGCGACGAAATCATTTATCACTCCATGGTCGTGAACAGCGACGGCGCAGGCCGCTTCAGCACGGGTCTGCGCCACGGCGATGCGCTGCACGTCGGAGACCTCGACCCGGCGCGGCCCGGTCTGGAAGTGTTCGGCATCCACGAGAATGAGGAGCGCAAGTTCGGCACGCCCGGCGCGGCCTGCTACGACGCCAAGACCGGGAAGATCATCTGGAGCTACGGACCGGACGTGGACATCGGGCGCGGACTTTCCGCCGACCTCGACCCGCGTTATCTGGGCGAAGAAATGTGGGGCGGCAGCGCTGGCCTGCGCACCTGTCAGGGGGAAAAGATTGGAGCCGCGCCGCGCTCGGCGAACTTCGCGATTTGGTGGGACGGCGATCTGCTTCGCGAACTGCTCGACCGCAACCGCATCTCCAAATGGAACTGGACCAACGCCACGCTCGACCCGCTCCTCATCGCCGAAGGCGCGACCTCGAACAACGGCAGCAAGTCCACGCCCGTCCTCTCCGGCGACATCCTGGGCGACTGGCGCGAGGAAGTGATCTGGCGCACGACGGACAACAAGGAACTGCGCATCTACTCAACCACCATTCCCACCACGAACCGCCTCGTCACGCTGATGCACGACCCGCAGTATCGCCTCGCCGTCGCCTGGCAGAACGTGGGCTACAACCAGCCGCCCCATCCCGGCTTCCACCTCGGCGAGGGGATGAAAACATCGCGCAGGCCGAAGATCATCGTGAATCGCATATCAGCGTCGCGGCCGGGCACCGCTAAATAATGCCACGGTCTGGCGCGCGCGGGATGAAAAGAGATTTCACCGTATAATCCAACTCCCTCCGCAACCTCCAAGGACGCAGCCTCGCGCCCGACTGCGCCGCTCCCGCCTTGCTTCCACTGGCATGACTGGTTAAATCGCTGTTGTTGCAGCCGAAACTTTACCTCGAAACCACCGTGCCCAGCTACCTCACCGCGTGGCCCAGCCGCGATCTCATTCGCGCGGGGCACCAGCAGATCACGCGGGAATGGTGGCGCATCCGGCGTGACGCCTTCGACATCTTTGTCTCCCAATTCGTGCTGGATGAGGCGGCGGCCGGTGACACCGAGGCCGCGCGCGCCCGCCTTCAAGCTCTCCAAAATTATCCCCTCCTGGACATCACCGAGGAGGTGGACGAACTGGCGGCGGCCTTCATCAAGACCCTGGCGCTGCCGCCCAAGGCCGTCACCGACGCGGCGCATATCGCCGTGGCCGCCGTGCATGGGATGCACTTCCTGCTGACGTGGAACTGCACGCACATCGCCAACGCGGAAATGGCCGTGGCCATCGAGCAGGTTTGCGGGGAGCACGGCCTGGCCTGCCCGGTCATTTGCACCCCGGAAGAATTGATGGGAACCTGACGCCATGTGGAAAGATGAAATTGTGGAAGAAGTGCGCGGCGCGCGTGAAGCCCAGGCCGCCCGTCAGGGATTCGACCTCAAAGCCATTCTGGCCGACGCCCGCAAGCGGCAGAAGGACTCGGGCCACCGCGTCGTCTCCTTCATCCCGAAGCCCAAGAAGACGGGCTGAATCCGCGTGCTGCGGCTGCGGTAGAAATTTCGATTCCTGCGCCCGGAGGACCGAGTGCTCCGTTGATTTCCCCCAACTCACCTCCGGTGAATGCTACTGGTTACGCGTGGCCGCCCTCAACTGCCACGGCCAGAGCGAATGGAGCCAGCCCGTCCCGGTGCGGGCGGGGTGAAAGGGAACTTCACCGCGTAGTTCAATTACACCGGCACGGCCCCGTTTCCGGCCAGCGCCGCGTCCACCCTGTTCCCGCGCTTGTCACCAGTAACGGCTAGGCACAAACTCTGCGAATGAAAGCGAACAAGTTTTGCCGTTGTGGCTATAACTTGGGAACGCATTTTGAACGATCATGTGTGCAACATCTGAAACAGCAGCCGAAGAGTTGCTCCCAAAATACGCCGAACTGGTTCGGCTGTTACAAATGGAGAAGTCGGAACGCTTCGCCGAACTGGCACGAACTTTCAACGCCGACGATGATCCTGAAGACGTTCGGAAAAGTCACCACTATCGCCATCAATACGCCGGCAAGATTCTTTGCGCCGCCCGAACGAAGTGGGAAATGATCGGACAACAGGTGCGGTATCGTCAGCAGTCATTCCCAGACTATTTCAAAATGCAGAACGGGTGCCGCCCCTCGAATAGGGGGCAATCGTGCGCCAAAACCTACCGGACGATGGTGCTGACGGGGAAAATTGCGGAAGTTGATTACGATGAAAACTCGTCTGAGGCGATCCAGACTGCATCGCGTGTCATTTCCAAAGTTGACGATGAAATCAAACATCCCGCCGTGGATGCAGCAGCTTCGATATTGCGGCAGCGAAATCGGTCTTCAACCAAAGAATTGGAGGCCTTGCTAGATCGATTGATGAAAGACCCAGTCACGGGCCTAGTAAAACTTCTCGGTGAAGCGCAGGCTGCGGAACCCGAAGCTGTCTCGTTAAGTTATACTCCAGCTTTGGAACTCGCGTTCAAAATTGCGAAGGAAGGCCATCATTCAGTGTTGGCTGCACCGCTGAAAGAGCTAGCGGGTTCCACGTCGAAATTGGAAGAAGCCCGCTCACTTGCTATCGCTGCTGCAAACATTCGGGCCAGTCTGGCGAACAACCGGGATGAACACGGGCAACGTCGGTTTTCAGACGAAGTGATTGCAGCTTGGTCGGCATCTGAAAACCCTGTCTCGCTTGTTACGAGTGAATCGTTGAAAGCAGATCATGCAGCAGCAAAGCGGCGAGTGGAGGAGATCGAACACAAACTCAACGAAGTTGGTTTCGTTCCGAGTCATTCCCCAGCTTTGCAGCAGCAGGCCAACCCCAAAGCGAACCCCAAAATAGGAGAGCCGGAAATTACGTTGAAGCGATGGCGCGGAGCGGAACAAAGGGTTTTGGAGCTGCTGCGCGCATGGGGTTGGCGTGTCGAGGATGTCAGTCTTCAAAAACTTGGCTACGACATTGAGGGGTGCACACCTGAAGGCGAGGACGCTTTCGTTGAAGTCAAATCCATCGATAATTCAAAGCAGGCTTTCACTCTCACCAGCAACGAAGAAGCGGTTGCGAGAGAAAAGGGGCCTGCGTACCGATTGGCCTTGGTAAGGCTGACCAATACTCACTTGGAAATCGTGCTTGTCAGCGACCCGATACGCCAACTGACATTTACGCGGCAATACAGGCAATTGGTTTGGGAGTGCGCTGTTTATGAATTCGTCCCGAAACGGTATCCGCTCGAATGATCTCCGTCGTTAGCTTTTTATTCTGATTCAAACTTTCAGCAAGAAAAACCATGCACCATAAAACGGAGGTATCCGGAACTTTGTGTTTGGGTCGGTTTCATTTCTTACCGTTTCTCCGTCGCCGCAGGCGGGGAGATAAACCGCTCGCCAAACCTCAGCGCAAATTGATGCGCTGCCGCCCCCCAATGCACCGGGGGCTTTTTCCACTGCGCCACGATCTTGCGCAACGCTAAATAAATCAGCTTGCCCGCCGCCTCCTCGCTCGGAAAGTGCCCCCGGTTCTTGAGCACCTTGCGCAACTGCATGTTCAGGCTCTCAATCGCGTTGGTTGTGTAGATCATTTTCCGCACCTCCGGCGGCCAGTCGTAGAACGGGATCACCTCCGCCCAGTGCCGTCGCCAGCTCGCCGCGATCATCGGATACTTCTTCCCCAGCTCGCTCTCCGCAAACACCTCCAGCAGGCGCGCCGCTTCCTCCGCACTGGCCGCCCGGTAGATGTTCTTCAACTCGCCCGCCACCTTCGCCCGGTCCTGCCATGAGCAATACGCCAGGCTGAAGCGTGTCAGATGCACGATGCACGTCTGCACCGTCGTCTGCGGGAAGGCCGTCGTGATCGCCTCGGGAAAGCCCTTCAGCCCGTCCACCACCGCGATCAGCAGGTCGTTCACGCCCCGGTTGCGCAACTCGTTCATCACCTTCAGCCAGAACTTCGCCCCCTCGGTCTGTTCGATCCACAGGCCCAGCACGTCCCGCGTCCCGTCCGGCGCCACCCCCAGCGCCAGATACACCGCCTGGTTCTTCACCGCCCCATCGCTGCGGATCTTCACCCGCAGCGCGTCGAAGAACACAATCGGATACATCCGTTCCAACGGCCGGTTCTGCCATTCCACCACCTCCGAGAGCACCGCATCGGTCACCGTGCTGATGAAGTCATGGCCCACGTCCACCTGATACTGCTCGCGTAAGAGTCCCTGAATCTCCCGCACCGTCATCCCGCCCGCGTACATCGCGATGATCTTCTCGTCGAACCCGGCAAAGCGTCTTTGCCCCTTGGCGATCAGGCGCGGCTCGAACGTGCTGTGACGGTCGCGCGGCACGGCGATCTCCACTTTGCCGCCTTCTCCGATCAGGGTCTTGGCGCTCGAACCGTTGCGGCAGTTGCCGCCGTCCTCGGCCGGCACCCCGCCCGGGGCGTAGCCCAGATGATGCGTCAACTCCGCCGAGAGCGCCCGCTCCACCACCGCCTTGGTCAGTCTGGCCAGCAAGCCCTCCTTCCCCAAGATGTCTTCCGGCCCCTCGTAATGTTCCGCGATCCACTGGTCAATCAGCGTCTCGTCCAACCCGGTCTTTCCCTTCTTAAAAGCTTCCCGTTCCGTCTTTTCCGTTTTCGTCTTCTTCATGTGCTTTCTTCTCTCTCAGTTCTGACCCGCACACAAACTTTCGGATAGGCTC
>JAYVWQ010000256.1:0-15752 GCA_043785945.1 Akkermansia sp. | reverse complement strand
GGCTTCGCCGCCAACCTCTCCACCGCCCTGCTCGTCACCACCGCCAGCTACCACGGACTTCCCGTCAGCACCACCCACGTCAGTGTCGGTTCCCTGCTCGGCATGGGCATCGTCACTCGGCAGACCAAATGGGGTCCCGTGAGCAAAGTCCTGCTCTCCTGGGTTATCACCCTGCCCTGTGGGGCGGCCTGGGCCGCGCTGATGTATTGGCTGGTGCGACCGGCGGGCTAGCAATTCTTCCGCGCTGGCACGCTTGGATTGGCGCTTTCAATTCCCGCACGGATCACCGAAAGGCAGGGCGGTGTGACTGCTCCGTCACCGGTGATTCGCGGAAGGAACTTTTGTGGTGACAATCCGCGCGCGGGGCCGTCGGGACCGAGACTATGAACAACCCCGAGCATAAACACGGTTCGCTCACGACGGTGCGGGACCGGCGCATCGCCCGCATTGCTCTCTTCTGGTTTCTGCTCACCTTCGTCACCTCTCGCGTCCTCGTTTTCCTCATCATGGCGCGCCTGATTCCCGACCTGTTCGTCAAGATCGGCGGGACGCATGTGCATCATTTGAACTTCGGAATTTTCCTACTGGCCGGAGTCGGAGCGTATGTGCTGTTCCGCCGTCCGGTGAACGCGCGGGTGCCGGCGGGGTTGTACGGCGTGGGGCTGGCGCTGACGTTTGATGAATTCGGCATGTGGCTGAACCTGGGCGGCAGCTACTGGCAGCGGGCCAGTTGGGATGCCATCGCCGTGACCGGGGCGCTCCTCGCGTTGGCGGCGTTTGGCCCGGCCATGTCGCACTTGCAACCGCGCCGCTGGTGGAGTGCGGGCATCATCGTGATCGCGGTCGTGGTCTTTTTCGTTTTGCTGGCGCGCTCCTTCCGCCACGTGACCAACGCGGTCATCCCCCGGCTGGAAACCATCGAGTCGCTGGGGCCGCGCTAGCGAGCCGAGGCATCAGTCCATGCGCTGGATTTGCACCTGCACGCTCAAGGTGCGCTCGGTCGTGCCTTTGTAGGTGCCCGTGATGGGCGGCACGTCGGCGTAGTCGCGGCCCACGGCAATCTTCACGTACGTTTCATCGGCCGGGCAGTTGTGCGTCGGGTCGAGACCGCGCCAGCCCACGCCCGGCACGAACACTTCCATCCAGGCGTGGGTGGCGCTGGCCGTCTCGGTGGCGAGGTAGCCGCTGACGTAGAGCGCGGGGATTTTCAGCGTGCGGCACAGACCGATCATGATGTGCGCGTAGTCCTGACAGACGCCTTGGCGCTGGGCGAGCGCGTCGCGCATGTGAGTGTGGACGTGGGTGGAAAAACTTTGATAGGTGAGATGCCCGTGGACGAATCGCATGAGGCGCAACGCCGTCTGCCAAATATCGTCCTCGCCCTGCGTCGCGTCCACGGCCAGCCGCCAGGTCTCGGGCGAAACATCCACGTAACGGCTCTCGGGAATGAAGTCGTAACAGCGGCCCACGTTCAGCGCCTCCTTGATGCGCGCCATCGGGCCGGGCCGCGCGGCGAGCGCGAGCACGGTGCCCGCCTGGGTCATGACGGTGAGCGTGCTCTCGATGAGGAGCGTCGAGTGCGGCTCGGGGATTTCAAAATGATGGACGCAGTTTGAATAGAAGTCGTGGTAGTGCCGGAGGCGCGCGGCGGGCAAAACCTTGAGCAGGAACGACTCGACGGTCTGCTGCTCATTGGAGAGCGGCTGGAGCCGGACTTCATTGAAGCTGTCGCGCACCGGGGCGGCATAGCTGTAGCGGGTGCTGTGATTGATTTGCCAGCGCATGTCGGTGGTCAGTGGTTAATCAAATCAGGGTGAACCGGGATGACATCCACGGCCACCCGCACGGTGTGCCGGCCGCCGCCGGTGATGATACCGCTGACCGGGCTGACATCCCCGAAGTCGCGACCGTAGGCGACGGTGATGTGTTCCTCGGAAGACATCACGTCGTTCGTGGGGTCGAACTCGATCCAGCCGACGCTTGGGCAATAGACCGAGAACCACGCGTGCGAGGCGTCCGCACCGATGCGCCGCGCCTGCCCCTCGGGCGGATGGGTGCAGAGGTAGCCGCTCACATAGCGCGCGGGCAGCCCGAGCGAGCGCAGCCCGGCGATGGCGAGATGCGCGAAGTCCTGGCAGACGCCCCGGCGCTTCTCGATCACTTCCTCGAGCGGCGTGGCGACGGTGGTGGCGACGGGATCAAACTTGAAATCGCGGTGGATGCGCCGGCTAAAATCCAGCGCGCCGACGAGCAGCGGTGTCTCTCGGGCAAAACTTTGCCGCGCGTAATCGGCCAGTTCCTCGGAGGCGCGCAGGAGTGGCGAATCAAAAGCGAATTGATACGGCTCCACCACTTCGGGCGAGACCGGGTCGCTGAACAATTCTTTGACTGCCTCCCACGGCGGCGAGAGCGACGGCACCGGGGGCGGGGCGTCTTGCACGGTCACACGGCTGCGGGCGGTCACCTCGAAGTGGCGGTGGATTTCCTGGATGCTGAAGAAGCAGATGTGGTTGCCGAAGTAATCCGTGCGCATCTTGCGCAGGGTTGGCTCGGGGCTGATCTGGAGCGAAAAGTTGCTGCACTGCTGGGTGGCGAGCGGCCTGGGTTCGAGGCAAGCCGAGTGATGCGACACCGTGACCGGCGCGCTGTAATCGTAGGTGGTGCGATGAATGAGGTCGTAGGTCATGCCGCAGTTCCTCCCCCGGCGCGCGAGATGGCCGAGTGCGCGAAGTAGCTCACCGCGATCGCATCGGAGAGACGCGGCAAATCGCGCAGCGTGTCTTGAATGACGCGCTGGACTTCCGTTCCCGCCCAGCTTGTCTTCAATCCGCCCAGTTCGCGCGGGTCGAGCAGGCGCAGGCGCGCGACAGATTCAATCAACACGCGCTGGCCGGGGCTGGGCAGCGCGCTGCGCTGTTCCAGCGGCAGCCGGTCGAAGTGCTTCACCAACTGGTTGAACTGGAAGAGCAGCGAGCGCGGGTTCGTGTCGTCGAGCAGCACGAGGTCGTACACCGCCGCGATGTTCGGCAGCAGGTTGTAGCGCGAGCGGTAGGTGATGGTGCTGTCGGCCACTTCCAGCACGGCCTCCAGCACGCTGGGATTGTCCGCCTCGTCGGATTGGAGCGCGGCCTCGAGCAACGCGCATAGATGCAGGGCTCGCTCGATGCGTCCGCCCATGTCGAGGAAGCGCCAGCCTTGGGCGCGCGTCATGTTCTCGCGCGCGAGTCCGTGGAAGGCGGCGATGTTCAGCAGCACCTGGTTGAGAATTCCCACCGCGTCGCCCGCGAGCATCACGGGGCTGCTCGCGGGCCGGGCGAGGCGGTCGTTGATCTGGCTGAGGACGCGCCAGAGATCATTCGAGGTGCGGTCGCGCGCCAGCATGGCGAGCCGTTGCAGCTTGTCGGCCATCGCGCGCAGGCTGCCCTTGTGCGCGGGATCGAAAATTGCGGCGAGCAATTCCGCTTCCAGCGCCTCGGGATTTTGCCGGCGGTCCGGAGTCTCGCTCTCCTCCGTGAGCACGCCCTGCGATTCCATCGCGCGCAGCAACGGCGCGAGCACGGGCATCGCACCCCCGGTGTTCTCCGGGCTGAAGCGCACGAGCGCGCTGCGCAGCAGACGCGTCGTGGCATCGGCCCGCTCCGCGTAACGTCCGAGCCAGAAAAAAGTGTCCGCCATGCGGCTCGGCAGGTTGTTGCCCACGCGGCGCAGCTCGATGGAATGACTGCCGCCTTGCAACAGGCTGACTTCCTCCACCGGCTTCTCGCTCAAGACCCAGGTGTCCTTGCTCGCGCCGCCGCTCTGCATGGAGATGGAGCGCGCGCCGTCCGCCGCCGCCACGCGCGTGAGTCCGCCGGGCATGACCTTGTAGCTGCCATTGCTCGCGACGAGATAGGCGCGCAGCGATACGCGCCGGGGTGCGACGCCTTCCGGGCCGGCGGCGGGCGCGGTGGAAAGTTTGATCCGCTCCTGCGCGACGAAAAGGTGCGGCTGAAACTGAATGCGCCGCCGCAGCGCCTCGCGCTCCGTCCCGCTCGTCGCTTGGTCCCGGTCCATGACGCGCCTGCGGGAGCGGAAGGCCGGCTTCACAAACAGCTCGTCCAGATGTTCCAGCACATGGCGTTCGGCGGACTTCTGGCCGCACCACCAGGTGGCGACGGAAGGCAGTTTCAATTCCTCGCCGAGCAATTGTTGGCACAGTCCAGGCAGGAACGCGGGGAAGGCCGGGCTTTGCAGCAGGCCGCTGCCGAGGGCGTTGGCCACGGCCACGTTGCCCGCGCGCAGGGCTTCGACGAGTCCGGGCACGCCGAGCATCGAGTCGTTGCGCAATTCCAGCGGGTCACAGAAATCGTCATCGACGCGGCGCAGAATCACATCGACCGGTTCCAGTCCGCTCAAAGTTTTCAGGAACACGCGGTCGTCGCGCACCGCGAGGTCCTGTCCCTCGACCAGCATGTAGCCGAGGTAGCGCGCCAGGTACGCCTGCTCGAAATACGTTTCGTTGAACGGTCCCGGCGTGAGCAGCACCACACGCGGGTCATCACTGCGGCGCGAGCCGAGGCTGGCCAGCGCGTTTTGCACGTCGCGGAAAAAGCCCGCCAGCCGCTGCACATGACAGTCGCGAAACGGCTCCGGCAAAATGCGCGAGGTGACGAGGCGGTTGGCCAGCGCGTAGCCCGCGCCGGTGGGAATCTGCGTGCGATCCGAAATCACCCACCATTGGCCGTCGTGCGAGCGCGCGAGATCCGCTCCGTAAAAATGCAGGAAGGTGCCGCCCGGCGGACGGATGCCGTGGCAGGGGCGCAGAAAATCCGGCTGCCCGAGGACGAGCGCGGGCGGGAGCCAGCGGGAGCGGATCAACTCCTGCGGCCCGTAGCAGTCAGCGAGGATGCGGTTGATGAGGGTGGCCCGTTGGATCAGTCCCGTCTCCAGAGTGCGCCATTCGTCCGGCGCGATGACCAGCGGCATCGGGTCGAGCTGCCACGGGCGTTCCAAGCCGTTGGCGTCGCCATAGACGTTGTAGGTGATGCCCTGTTCGTGAACGAGCCGCCGGCCCGTCTCGCCGCGCCGCTTGAGTTCGCCCGGTCCCAGTTGGTCGAGCGAGCGCACCAGTCCGGCATAATGCGGACGCATCCCGCCCTGCGCCGTGTGCGACTCGTCGAAGACACCGTCGAGGGCGCGGTAGGCCGCGAGCAATTCGGTCGGTGCGTCAGTTGAAGTGGTTGATCTCACGCGATCAGAGAAATCTCAAAACACCCGTGGCAAATCCCGCGCGCCATGCAGGACGCGTGCGATTTCGATGCCCTCGTCGGTGACAAAGAAAAAAATGAAATAATTTTTCACGCGGTAACTCCGGAGGCCGGGGGCAAAGTCGTTCCGCAGGCGGCCCCGCCCCGGCGACTGCGCCAGCTTGTGGCACTGGACGCGAAGCGCCTCCGTGAACCGTTCTGCGGCGATGGGATCATGCTGTTCGATGTAAGCCCAGATTTTGGCCAGGTCTGACTCGGCCAGTTCGGTGATGAAGGCTTTCTTCAAACAATTAGCGAAGGGCGTTCTCCAAAATCTTCCGGCCTCGGGCCTTGATTCGCGTCACGGCGGCGGCATCGAACGGCGTGACGCGCCGCGCCCGCACTTGTTTCACGCCTTCGAGCACTTCCTGGCGGATCTCCGCGCAGGCTTGAGCGCGCTCCGCTTCCTTGGCTTCGAGCAGGCGCAAGCCTTCGGCCAGAACTTGGGCGGGGGAAGAAAAAACACCCCGTTTCAGCAATCCGTTCAGCGTGCGTGTTTGGGCCGGAGGTAATTCGATTGTCATGGCGTTAGTTTCATTCGTTTCGCGAGCTTGGCAAGTTCGCAGCGTCATCGGTCAGATTAGGTAGTCCGCAAATCCAGCGTGAACGGAAAGTCGCCGTTCTCCGCGACGGGCGGCGGGGTGAACTTCCCCTGCTTGTGGCCTTGCACCTGAAAACGCGCGAGGCGGCGGCTCTCGGCCTCGTAGGCGTTGATGGGAAACGAGTCGTGGCTGCGTCCGCCCGGATGCGCGACGTGATAGGTGCAGCCGCCGAGGCTGCGTTTGCTCCAGGTGTCGTAGAGATCAAACGTCAGCGGCGCATGGACGCCGATGGTGGGCTGGAGGCAGTTGGGCGGCTGCCAAGCGCGGTAACGGACGCCCGCGACGGCTTCACCAGTCGTGCCGGTCGGATGGAGCGGGACTCGGCGGCCATTCACGGTCAGCGCGAAACGATCCCCGACCAGACCGCGGGCCTTCACCTGCACCCGTTCGAGCGAGCTGTCCACGTAGCGAACGGTGCCGCCCGCCGTGCCTTCCTCGCCGAGGACGTGCCACGGTTCGAGCGCGGTGCGGATTTCCACCTGCACATCGCGCTGCGCGAAATCCCCGATGCGCGGGAAACGGAACTCGAAGTGCGGCGCGAACCAGTCGAACTCAAACGGATAGCCGGCGTCGCGCAAATCGTGGATGACGTCCTTGAAATCCGTCTCGCAAAAGTGCGGCAGCATCCAGCGGTCGTGGATGTCGCTGCCCCAGCGCACAAGGTCGTTCGTGTAAGGCTGCTTCCAAAATTTGCTCACGAGTCCGCGCAGGAGGAGATGCTGCGCGAGACTCATGCGCGCGTGCGGCGGCATTTCAAACGCGCGCATCTCGACGAGTCCGAGCCGGCCGGTGCTGCTGTCAGGCGAGTAAAGCTTGTCGATGCTGAACTCGGCGCGATGCGTGTTGCCGCTAGAGTCGATGAGCAGGTTGCGGAAGAGGCGGTCCACGAGCCAGGGCGGCACACCGGGAAGCGCGGGGGTCCCGCCGCTAACGCCGGCCGCGCGGCTGTTCCCCGCGAGGACGCCAGAAACTGCGCCCGTCCCGGGCGCGCTCCCCATCTGCCGGTCGAGTTCCTTGAAGGCGACTTCGAGTTCGTAGAGCGAATCGTTGCGCGCCTCATCGACGCGCGGGCTTTGACTGGTGGGACCGATGGACAGGCTGCTGAACAGGAAGGACAGCGCGGGGTGATTCTGCCAGTACGTCAGGAGGCTCCGCAGCAAATCCGGCCGGCGCAGCAGCGGGCTGTCCGACGGCGTCGCGCCGCCGAGGATGATGTGGTTGCCGCCGCCGGTGCCGGTGTGGCGTCCATCGACCATGAACTTCTCCGTGCCGAGCCGCGTCTGCCGCGCCTCCTCGTAGAGCGTGGTCGTGCGCTCGGCGAGTTCCTTCCAATTCGACGACGGATGAAGGTTGACCTCGATCACGCCGGGGTCGGGCGTGACCTTGAGCACGTTCAGGCGCGGGTCGAACGGCGGCGTGTAGCCCTCGACGACCACCGGCGTTTTCAATTGCGCGGCGGTGTCTTCCACAGCGGTGACCAACTCGACGTAATCCTCCAGCGTCGCCACGGGCGGCATGAAGACGTGGAGTTTGCCGTCACGCGGCTCGACACAAATCGCCGTGCGGACGATCCACGCCGCCGATTCGCCGCGCTGGGGCACGCGCGCCGGGTCTTCGAGCAGCGCGGCTTTGCGCGCCTCCTCTTCAGTCAGTCCCTTGCGCTGACGCAGCGCGCTCAACCTCGCTTTGATCGAACTGGGCGTGGCGCTCTGGAGATAGCGCTGGCGAAGCTCATCCCGTTTCGGCAACGCGGATCGCTTCACAGTCGGGTCGAGTTCGTTGAGGTACGGATAATCCGACTTGCTCACCCACGGCAGCGAATCGAGCGGCAGCCGGAGGCCCATCGGTGAATCGCCGGGGAACAGGAAGAGCCGTTCGGATTTCAAAAACCACGGCCCGCTGACCCAGCCGGGAAACTGGTTGTTCCAGAACCGTTGAATGGGCAGCACATGGCCCACGACGCTGTCGAGTCCCTGCTCCAATAATTTCGCCAGTCGCGCGCACTCCTTCCCGTCCTTCAAATCGGCTTCGTGCGGATCGACGTTGGTGGGCAGCCGGCGTTCTTTCCAAAGATGATAAAAGGAATCCTCGTAGCCGGGCATGATCCACTTCGGATCCGCGCCCAGCCGCTCGGCCAGCGTGGCGATGAACTTCGCCGAGTGATCGGCGGTGTGACCGTATTGCGTCTTCTCATCGGCGATGAGTTCGTGGTTCTCCCAGATTGGAAAACCGTCCTTGCGCCAGTAACAGCCGAAGGTCCAGCGCGGCAGCGGTTCGCCGGGATACCACTTGCCCATGCCGTAGTGCAGCAGCGCGCCCGGCGCCCAGAGGCGCTGCAAACGGCGCGTGAGTTCATCGGCGAGCTTGCGCTTGGCCGGCCCCAGCGCGGTGGTGTTCCACTCGGCCCCGTCGAAGTCGTCGATGGAAACGAACGTCGGCTCGCCGCCCATCGTCAGGCGTACGTCGCCCTTCACGAGGTCAGCGTCGATGGCGTGGCCGAGCAACTCGATGCGCGACCATTGCTCGTCGGTGTAAGGCTTGGTCACGCGCGGCGATTCGTAAATGCGCGTGACCTTCATCTCGTGATGCAGCTTCGACTCGCACTCATCGACCGCGCCGGTCACGGGCGCGGCGCTGCTCGGCTCCGGCGTGCAACTCAGCGGAATGTGTCCCTCCCCGGCGAGCAAACCGGACGTGGGATCGAGACCAATCCATCCGCCGCCGGGCAGATAGACTTCGCACCACGCGTGCAGGTCGGTGAAATCCACCTCGGTGCCGCTGGGGCCGTCGAGCGACTTCACGTCGGGCGCGAGTTGGATCAGATAGCCGCTGACGAAACGCGCCGCGAGTCCCATCGAACGCATCACTTCCACGAGGAGCCACGCGGAATCGCGGCATGAACCACTGGCCTTGGTCAGCGTGTCCTCCGGCGTCTGCACGCCGGGTTCGAGACGGATGGTGTATTGGACGGCGTGCTGAATCCGCTGGTTGATCTCGACGAGAAAATCAATCGTCCGCGCGCCTTTCTTCAAATACTGCGCGAGCAGTTCATCCACGAGCGCGAGCAGCCTGGGCGTGGGCGCGGGCAGTTCCATGAACGGCGCGAGTTCCTTCTTCAGCCCCGCGTCGTAGGCGAAGGGATACTTCTGCGCCGAGTCTTCGAGGAAAAAGTCGAACGGGTTGTGAACCGCCATCTCCGCGACCAGTTCGACCTCGATGCACAGCTCGGTGCATTTTTCCGGGAAGACGAGGCGTCCGTTCCAGTTGGCGAACGGATCTTGCTGCCAGTTCAGGAAATGTTTCTTGGGCAGAACCTTCAGCGAGTAGCTGAGGATGCGCGTCCGGCAATGGGGCGCGGGCCGCAGCCGCACGACATGCGGCGCGTGCCCGACCTCGCGGTCGTAGGTGTAATGGGTCTTGTGCTGGAGGGCGACGTGAATGGGCATTTTAGAAATCCGAAATCCGAAGGACGAAGGACGAAGGGGGCGTCCGCAGTTCAGCAATATCACGACTTCTCTTCGTCATTCGACATTCGTCATTCGACATTTGCGCCCCGCGTGCCTGCTGCTGCTGCTCCTCCTGTTGCACGAAGTGATCCGTCTCAGCCGTGGAGAAGGCGTGGAAAATGTAGGCGTTGAAGAGCGCTTCGCCGATGGCGTTCAGCTTGGCCTGCAACTCGTCGAGGTAGCCGTGGAGGCCGTGATCGAAAATTTCCTCGATGGTGCCGAACTGCAACTCGGCGACCAGTCGGCCCGCGAGCTTCTCCGCGTCGTTGCTAAAGCGCGCCTCGGGCACGCCGGAAATGTGGCGCAGCGCGTTGTTCAATTCGCTGACGCAGAAGCGGAACGAGCGCGGGAAATCCTCGTTGAGGAGCAGGAACTCTGCGACGAGGCGCGGGCTGACCTCCGCGCCGTGGATGGATTTGTAGGCGTCCCATGCACTGCACGAGCGCAGCACGGCGGCCCACTCGATGGACTGGGCCTGGCTGGTGCCCGTGGGCAGACCGCGCTCCGGCAAGGTGTGACTGCGCACGTCCAGGATGCGCGAGGTCTTGTCGGCCCGCTCAATAAACTTACCGGCCTGCGCGAACCACCATCCTTCGTTGTGAATGAGCGTGGCGTAGCTCAGGCCGAGGAGATGGAGCGAGCCGGACTTCACATGATTGAAGAACTCGGTGGGGCTGGAGTTCCAGACCATGCGGGCCTGCGGCGAGGTGAGGAACAGATACAGGCGGTTCAACTCCTCCCAATACTCGGTGGTGATTTGATCGCGCACCATGCGCGCGTTCTCCCGCGCCTGGCAAATGGACGACACGATGGAATTGGGATTGGTTTCCTGAAAGACAAGGAACTCCGAGACGTTCGACGCGGTGGCCCGCCCGTGCAGTTGGGCGAAGAGCTGCTCATCGCCCGTGCATTGGATGATGGGCATCCAGTGATCGCGCAAGGCTTCATCATCGACGCTGCGAAAGTCGAGGAGCAGTTGCAGGTTCACGTCCAGGATGCGCGCGATGTTCTCGGCGCGCTCAATGAAACGCGACATCCAGTAAAGGGAGTTGGCGACGCGGGAGAGCATTTAAGATTTGAAATTTGAAATTTGGGATTTCACGGCCAAGCACTGGGCAGCAGGAGCGCCAGGGTGGGAGGGCAACTTCCCGATCATAATTCTAAAATCATAAATCATAAGTTTCCGGTCATTCATTCCCATACAGCACCCACGTGTCCTTGCTCCCCCCGCCCTGCGAGGAGTTCACCACCAGCGAACCCTTGCGCAGCGCGACCCGGGTGAGACCGCCGGGCACGATGGAAATCTTCTCTCCGTAAAGGATGAACGGACGCAGGTCCACATGCCGCCCCTCCATCCCGCCCTCGACGTGGGTGGGATGGCGGGAGAGCGAAATCATCGGCTGCGCGATGTAGTTGCGTGGATCGGCGACGATGCGGCGATGGAATTGGTCAATCTCCGCCTGCGCCGCCTGCGGTCCCATCAACATGCCGTAGCCGCCGGACTCATTGGCCGCCTTGACCACGAGCTTGGGCAGATTATCGAGGATGTATTTCATATCCGCCTCTTCACTGGCGAGGTAGGTCGGCACGTTTGGAATGATCGGTTCGTGATCGAGGTAATACTTAATCATCTTGGGCACGAAGTAATACATGACCTTGTCGTCGGCGATGCCGGTGCCAATGGAGTTGGCCAGCGAGACGTTGCCCGCGCGGTAGGCGTGGACCAACCCCGGCACGCCCAGCATGGAGTCGCGGCGAAAGACGGTCGGGTCGAGGAAGTCGTCGTCGAGCCGGCGATAGATGACGTGGACGGGCCGCATGCCCTTGGTCGTACGCATGAAGACATGCGCGTCGCGCACCACGAGGTCGCGACCCTCGACGATTTCGATGCCCATCTGCCGGGCCAGATAAGTGTGCTCGAAGTAGGCGCTGTTGTGCGCGCCCGGCGTGAGCAGCACGACTGTCGGATCGGCCACGCCCGCCGGGGTGATGTGTTGCAGCGTCTTCAACAACTCCTGCGGATACTGATCGACCGGGCGCACCCCGATGCTCTCGAACATCTGCGGAAAGGTGCGCTTCATGGCCCGGCGATTTTCCAGCACGTAACTCACGCCGCTGGGGCAGCGGCCGTTGTCCTCCAGCACCATGTATTGGCCGTCCGCGCCGCGAATCAGATCCGTGCCGCAGATGTGGATGTAAATGTCCTTCGGCACGTTGAAGTTCACGAACTCGCGCCGGAAATGTTTGCCCGACAAGATGTAGTGCGCCGGGATGGTGCCGTCCTTGATGATGCGCTGTTCGTGGTAGATGTCGTGGAGGAACAGGTTCAGCGCGGTGATGCGCTGGGCGAGTCCGCGCTCCAGATGCTCCCATTCCTTGGCCGGAATAATTCGCGGCACGAGGTCGAAGGGAAAAATGCGCTCCGTGCCGCGCGCATCGCCATAGACGTTGAAGGTCACGCCTTGGCGCAGGAACGCCAGATCGACTGAGTGGCGCTTGGCGTCGAATTCGTCGGGGGCGAGTTTTTCAAAGAGAGCGCGGAACTTCTGGTAGTGGGGCAGACTCGCGTCGGACACCCCGAGCATCTCGTCAAAAAAGATTCCCCGGTCGTAGTGGGAAAAGAACCCGCCGGCCGGTTTAGAATTTAGCGTCGTGACCATTTCGCAACAGGTTGGGTTTCAATGTGAACGAATGAAGCGGCGCAGGAATTCTGCCCGGACCGGCCGCCCCGAACACAATTCACCGCGCCGAGCCGGTCCTTTCGGACCGCGCACGTCGCTCTCGTTTAATCTGAGCAGTCTGAATTCCATGAGCATTGCCCCTCCTTAGCAACCGGCTTGCCGAGTCTGATGTTGCTCACTTTGGCAGCCGGATAGCCACGGCAAATCCCGACGATTCCCCATTCCAGCAAGTGACCGAGCCGTGGCAGGACTCCACGCAGGTCTTTACGATGGAGAGGCCCAGGCCGACGCCGCCCGTCTCTCGCGCCCGCGCCGTGTCCACGCGGTAAAAGGGATCGAAGAGCTTCGGCAAATCCGCCTCCGGCACCCCGGTCCCGGAGTCGGCGACGATCAACTCGACCTCGTTCTCCAGCACCTGGGCCGAAACGGTGATGGGGCCGGCCGTTCCCGCGTAATGAACCGCATTGCGCAGCAGGTTCGAGACAGCCCGCACGATCAACTCCGGATCGGCGAGGACTTGAACCTCCTCCGCCACTTCCACCCGGATGTCCACGCCCTCGCGAGCTTCCCGCCGCAGGGCCCGCTCGACGAGCGGACGAAGCGCGGCGGTTTGCAGGCGAATATTCGTCGCGCCGAGCGAGGCTTTGGAGAAGGAGAGCAGTTCATTCACGAGACCGGACATGTGTTGCACCTCCTCGCGCAAGTCATCGACGTAAGGTTTGTCGTCCGGATCGGCGCGCTCTTCGAGGATGCCCACCGCCATGTTTATCCGCGCGAGGGGCGAACAAAGCTCGTGCGCGATGTCGCCGGTGAAACGCTTCTGACCCGAGACGAAGCCCGCGAGGCGCGCGGCCATGCGGTTGATGGCCGCGCCCAGCGAGCCGAGTTCGTCGCGGCGCTTCTCGCTCACGCGGGTGTCAAACTTTCCTTCCGCCATTTCCGCCGCCGCGTGATTCATCTGCGCCAGCGACCGGGTGATGCTCCCCACCAGCGGCAGCCAGAAGAGAATGGAAAAAATCACCGCGCCCACGCCCACCCAGACCCAGACCGTCAAGTCCATGAGCAATCCGCCTGCCCGCACCGAGTCTGAAACCAGCACCAGCGTGCCCGGCCCGCGCTGCCCGGGTCCCTCGACCACCGGCATCCCCACTCCGATCCAGTAACGCTGCGGCTCCGTGCTCCGCAGCACGAAACGAATCGGGCTGCCGCCGGGCGGACGCTCCGGCGCATCCGCGCGGGGACGGAACTCCGGCCCTCCCCGGGGCGGTGGTTCCCCCTCGCGCGGCACCGGACCCCGGCGTCCGCCTCCCCGCCCCTCCTCGATCCGCTGCATCACCTCGGCGGGCACGGCCATTGATTCGCCCGCCAGCCGAGTGCCGTCATTGCGGTAGAGCAAAAACCTCACTTGGTAGCCGCTGCCGAAGCGTCGCAGGATGTCGTTCCACTCCGTGCGCGGACGCGCGTTGATCTCGTCGCGAATGATGCCGGCCACGGCCAGCACCCGTTCGCCCGCCGGCCCGGCCACGAGGAGTTCGGGGCCCAGGCGAAATTGAAAACTCAGCACGGCCAGCGCAGCGATGGCCAGCACGAGCAGGTTCAGGAAGAACCAGAGGAGGATTTTGCTGTAGAGGGGGAGGCGCATCAGCGGGGGAATGACGAATGGCGAATTGATAATGACGAAAGAATGGCGAAGGCCAAATGACCAACCGATTCCTTCGCTTCACATGCGTCATTGGTCATTGGAAATTCGTTCGTCATTGGATATTCGGAATTCGTCATTGTTCGCTAGGGTTGATGAACATGTAGCCCGCCGCCCTTACGGTCTTGATGAACTTCGGCTCCTTCGCGTCGTCGCCCAGTTTTTTGCGCAGCGCGGAAATGTGGACGTCGATGGAACGGTCGAACACGTCGTAGTTGCGGTCGCGAATTTCATCAAGCAACTGCTCGCGCGATTTCACCCGACCCCGCGCCCGGGCCAGGCTGGCCAGCAAGTCATACTCGACCGGCGTGAGCGTGAGCGGTTGGTCGTGGAAGACCGCCGTGCGCGTGTTCGGATCCACCCGCAGCCCACCGACGACCACTTCCGCCTCCCGCCCGTCCGGTGTTTTTCGGACCGTGCGTCGCGTGACGGCGCGCAACCGCGCCAGGAGCTCCCGCGTGGAAAAAGTTTTCGGCAGATAATCATCCGCGCCGATCTCCAAGCCCACAATGCGATCCGCCTCGTCGCCCCGCGCGGTCAGCATCAGCACCGGCACGTCGCTGGTCTTCCGAATTTGTTTCAACACCTCAAAGCCGTCCAAGCCCGGCAGCATCACATCGAGGATCACGGCGGCCCATTCCTCGCCCGTCGCCTTCTCGACTCCGTCGGGGCCCGTGTGAACGAGCGTCACGTCGTAGTCCATCGGCCTGAGATACTCAGCGATCAGGCGGCAAAGTTTCTTGTCATCGTCGATGACGAGAATGCGCTTGCGTTGTGGTGCGGCGGTCACGGGAAGACCATAGCCAGATCGCCCGGAAAAGCGCGCCAACTTTTACATGGGCTTAACAATTCGATCCGTTCTGGGCGCGCCGGCATTCTTGCCGGCGAGATCGTCATTGGTGCGGACGTGATCGAACGAAAAGGATCGCGCCGGCAAGGATGCCGGCGCTCCCAGGCGATGGCTCCATTCCGGTTCCGTGTCTTCCGCTCCGGGGCGCCGCGCGACCAACTCCAGATCACGGGACGGATGCGGCTCCGCCTTCCGTGGAAGCCGATGGCCACTGGGAAAAGGTTCGCCAAACGCCGTCCCGTCTGCTCCCCTCACGCGCGTCCCCGGCATTCCATGCTCCCTGGCCGTGAGCCTGAGTTCTTGGCGACAGCAGTGGTCACCCGGCGAACCAACGGCCAGAAAAATTCAAATGAAAACCAACGTCCCGCTGCTGCTGCTTGCGTCTGTACTGTGCGGATTTATTGTGCCCACCCCCGCCGCCCGCGCCCAAGGCACGGCCTTCACCTACCAGGGCCGGCTCAATGACGGCGCGAACCCCGCCAATGGAACCTACGATCTGCGCTTCGCCCTCTTCAACGCGGACAGCGGCGGCGCGCAGCAAGGCGGTCTGCTCACCAACACCCCCACCGCCGTCAGCAACGGCCTGTTCACCGTCACGCTGGATTTCGGCAGCCAGTTCCCCGGCGCGGCGCGCTGGCTGGAGATCGCCGTGCGGACGAACGGCGGCGGCGCGTTCACCGCGCTCACGCCCCGGCAGGCGCTCACCGCCATTCCCTACGCCATCGCCGCAGGCAACCTTTCCGGCCCGCTGGCAGCGGCGCAGATCAGCGGTTCAATCCCGGTGGCGCAAATCACCGGCACGCTGCCGCTAGCGCAACTGCCGGCCAGTCTCGTGACCAACGGCGCGACGGGCGTGAACTTCTCCGGCACGTTCACCGGCAATGGCGCAGGGGTGACCAATTTGAATATTTCGCTTATCTCGGGTGGCGTGATCACTTGGGGGAAATTCGCATTGGCCTCCTCGCCGGGCGTGGGCAACGGTCCAGTTTCAGTCACGTCTGCGGATGTCAACGGGGATGGGAAGCCGGATTTAAGGAACCGCTGATTTAATCAATACCCGGAAAATTCGATCCAATTCCGACCATCAAATTACTTTCTGCTGAAAACAAAATCGTTCCTGCGTCATCCT